>NZ_JAAHGT010000240.1 GCF_010672385.1 Okeania sp. SIO2F4 | reverse complement strand
TACCTCCAGAAAATAAACTCTGATTATAAGGTGCTACACAAATATTAGCAGCTCCCATATATAGGGATGCTTCTTGTTGGCTAAGTCTGCCATGAAATTTCACTGCTGCTCCAGATTCATGAGCAATTTTTTCTAGCTCTTTTTGTTTCTTTCCATCACCAATTATATGCATGAAAACATTTGGTGGTTTGACATGACCTAATGCTTCAATAATTGGACCTAGTTCTTGAATAAAACGATTTAAAGAACCCACATAAGTTAAAATTAAATCTTCTTTACTAATACCTAATTTTTCTCGACAATACTGGCGATCGCGTGGAAAGAAAATTTCTGGATTTATACCATTAGGAATCGGATATATTTTTGTTTTAGAGTTAGCCAAACTATTCTCTATCAAAAAAGACTTCATTTGTTCAGTTTCGACAATAATCCCATTTGATTTATGAATCCATTTCTGCCTTAAGTGGGGTAATATTTGCTTAAATATAATAGGTGAAACTTGTTTTACAGGATTTTTTTTCCAATCAAATTTAACCTGTCTAGTTGTATAAAATTCTGCTTCTACCAGAAATATTGTCGGCACATCATAGCGCCTAAAAGCATTTGCCAGCGACCCAACTAATGCCCATTGTCTTTCAATAATTAAATCAAAATTTTGAGCATTATCTTTGGCATATTTGTCTAAGGTTTTCATATATCTCATAGCCCCAAACAAACCTACAGGAGTAAAATTTGTATTAATATCTTTCCGTTCTTTTTCTGATAACTTTTCTTGGTCTAAAATTGTTGAATATTGGTAAAATTGTGGGGATATTTGTCCTATTTTTCTAAATATAACTGTGATGTCAAAATATGGTTCAAGATAAGGTAATAATGGCTCAGTATTTGCAAACATTAGAGTTGCAGTAGGCAGATAATCTGTGCCTGGTAGAGCTATACAGATTCGAGGCTTTTTCTGATTATATTTCATATTCTTATGAAGTAGCTTGGTATAATCTTAAACTTCAACTTCTCTTTTTTCACAGATATCAACAGATGTAAATATTCATTTTTTACTGAGATATTTTAGAGATTTAATATCAAAAGAGGTAGTATCGGTATAATTAAATAGTTAATTAGGAATCAGAACTCAGAACTCAGAACTCAGGAAAGAAGAGAACTTAAAAATATTTAGGTTCTGGGTGAAGGTGAAACATTTTTTTATACCGAATTAAGCAGATTTTATCTAATATCAAAGGAGGTAGTATCGGCATAAAAAAAGTAGAGAAACCGGGTTGATTAAATATCTCACTATACTAACTTCTACTCCTATAAACCTGGTTTCTTATAACACTCGGAAGTAAGCATATTTGATATGATTTCCCCTTTTCCAAAAGAAATTATAGAGTTTATCAAGTTTGTGAAGTACAGTTGTTTTTCTTATTTTCTATTTCTTGCTTTCCAAATTACTACTCCCTAAAACCAATTAATTTTGTACCTCACCAGTATAGGAATTGCTCTTAAAAATGGAGTATTTAGAAGGATAGTAAAAACATTCCCTATCCATCAATTTCCACTAAATCATTTTTCACTTCTTCTATATTTTTATCAGTTTTATCCCGTTTAGAAATAACCTTGGCAGGTACACCAACTGCTACAGAATAAGGAGGAATATCTTTGGTCACCACTGCTCCTGCTCCAATCACACTACCTTTACCAATTTTTACTCCATCTACTACCCTAACACCACTACCCAACCAACAATCTTCTTCAATCACAATACCCTTAAAACTACTTTTTTGTTCCCTAATATTAACTAGGGGATCTGCAAAGGTATGATTATTAGCATAGATACCTGAATGTGATGCAATCAAGCAATTTTTACCTATTTTAATACTACCACCAGAAAGACAGGTATAAGGACCAAGATAACTATGGTCTCCAATCTCAATTTCTTGATAATTAGCTTTAATATCTACTCCCTTATCAAGAGTAACTTTATCCCCAATATCAATGCTACTATTTTTATTCAGACGTCTAATCCGAACTCCTCGGTGTAAGCTAATAAACTTTCCAATTCTGATACGTTCAACACCTACAAATTCCACACCAGTTGGGATGGAAGCTGAAGCACCTAATTCTGCAAAAATAATACGATATATCAGGCTACGTAGTAATCTGCCGATTAAAAATGGTATCCATTCTAGTAAGGGAAAAACTATAGCTTCTACATAACTGATTAACTTTGAAACTACAGCTTTTAGCAAATATTTTTTTTGTAACTTTTGTTTTTCAGGAGACATACTAATTCAGATTTAATCAATATTAACAAATATATAGCGCTACGCGCTAGGGAATAGGGAATAGGGAATAGGGAATAGTTAAAAGGTTTCAGGGTTTAGAAATGTCCTAACCTTAATGCGTAGTGCTATAGCAATATTATTTAAGTTATAATATATTACTTTTAGGCAATAGGGAAAAGGGAACAGGGAACAGAAAAGAAGAAAAAAAATGCATCTATTATCATAAAATAACTGCTATATTCTCTACTTTTAAGGAATAGTTAAATTCTCATATCTGAGTTTCTGATTACTATAAAATTCAGATTATACTAGGAGAAAATTATGATGAATCCATCTAAATAATTCACCTATTCTCCAACCAATGTGAAAGGTCGCAATTAATCAAACTCTGTAGCTTCAAAATATCTTCTTTGTAAATTGAAATTAAATAGTTTCTTGCTTCTACAGGAAAATCTACCTTAGGCTTCTCAAGATTTTTATTTCTGATATTCTTCCCAGCATTAATAATTTTTTCTGGCAAGAATTTCTTCATTAATTTTTTAAATTGACTTTGATTAGTCAGAAGATTATGTAACACTCTATTTTTAGGCATCAAAGATTGATTATGTCTAACCGAAGTATTTACTAAAAAACTATCATCTACTTCCAAAAATTGGAAAATATTCTGCATCACTTTACTTGAATTGTCAGCTAAATCTTTGTAAAGATAGATTCTAATCTGGCTAGGCTTAAATAGTTGAAAATAAGGTTCTAACTGGGAATAATAAAAGCCAAGACGAACATAATGTCTACTTCCATACCAGATATTTTTTACCTCGATTTCTTCTTCCTTAATTGCATCAAAAAAATTAGATAGTGTTTCTTTTCCTCTAGCTCTAGAATAGACGAAGTGGGAAAAAGCCCTATCAACTGGATTTCTGAGGATTGCAATTATTTTTATATCACTCCTATATTCATATATACGTTGAGGAGTTCTAGAATTATAAAGATAAAGAGGCGATGCTTCACCTATTGCCTTTTCATCTTTAACCTTTTCAAATTGTGAATGATAAGCTTGAATATCATCAATAGAAAGTTTTCTTAAAAACTCATAACGTTCCTTTCCGCCTTGATCTGCTTCTCCATCACTATGACAATATTCTCCTACAAAACCAAAAAAATTAGGCTCTCTTTTCGGACAAATAAAAATCTCAGGATGTTGCTTTAAATAGTTAGTTAATGAAGTAGTTCCTGCTTTTGCTGCCCCAATCAACAAAAAATTAGGTTTGTGTAGCATTAATGCACTCTATTAGGTATTAGTTGACAACTATTACAATAGTTTATCAAATTATATACAAGACCGAAAAGCCGATCCAAAATCAACTAATACTATAAAACCTGGAGGCAGAACTTTCTTCAATAACTTACTCTCAAAAAAAGTCTGCCTTTATTATTGCTACTTGGTTAAACTGGGAACTAACCTTTCCACCAAAGGTTTACCATCCATATATTCTGGAATTGGCACACCCATCAAATTTAAAATAGTTGCAGGCAAATCCACTCCATGACCCTCTGGCAAACTAGAACCAGCCTTGATACCAGGACCAACCACACTCAAAAATCCCCTTCCCCGATGACTGCCAGTTCGACGATAAGGTACTGGGCCAATTCTGCCAAATTTCGGATGATCCACCACATCCGCTGGTTGTTCTGCCCAAATAACAACTAAATCCGCATCAGGTAACTTGGGATTGCGATCGCCCACATCCTCCCGAGTCCGCACCACTTTCTTCACAAGAAACTCTCCAGTCCGCGGATTCTTCAATTGATGCAATTCCTGAGTCAACTGCTCACACAAAGCATCATATTCATCTACCGAAACAATTCCAGAAGGTTCTCTTCCTTCCAAATTAATCCGAATATACCCCTCAGAAAAACTAGGAATAGCAAAAGCCTTCATTTTCGGCCAAAATGGACTGTACCACATTGTCGGTTGCCAGAATATAGGATGTCCCTGCTTTCGTAATTCTTCTGGAGAAATTAAATCTTCTTTTGGCGCTCCAAAAATTCGGTCTAAATATTGATGAAACTTAGTAGGAAGTTGACTGCGGAGAAATGCTTTTACAGGATTGGGGTCATACTTACGCTGCCAAATTTCCCCCGTCCAAGTTTTGCGCTTAGGAAAAAGTACCATTGGTGGCACAGGAGTCCCAACTTTTCCAGGAGCAATCATTACCTTACCAGGGAAATTAAAACGGTAGAGAAACTCCGGCAACAAACACATACTAGAGACATCAGTAGTATTATTGCCACTACCATGAGCTGCAAACACAACTACATAAGTATCATCTGGAACATCTGCCAAAATTTTCCCAATCGCTCCATCTACTTCTTCAAAAATTTCCAACATTGGGTCACTAGCAGCAATATTTCCCCGCTTGTAGGGATATAATGGATGGTCTGGTTGACTCAAATACCAAAAATCGTGACCTGCTGAATGAGTCTCGCCGAAAATAGTTAAAAACAAATCCCATCTTTCCTGCTGCAACCAGTCTCTACAGATGGCAACCCGTTTTTCAATGCCAGCTTTTAGGGTGTTTCGCAAACGAGTCAGATAAGCTTCATCCCACCAATCTCCATGATCTCGATGTAGAGCTGGATGTTTGCCGTAGCTATTATTAATGTTCCTAAGTAGAGATTTTGGCAAAGAATGACTGGGAGTTTGAGGAGAGTGAGCACCCCAAGCTAAAATTTGTGGACCGTTAGCTGTTTCTGATAGTGCAGACTGAGGCATATCAAATACAGCTACCCGATAGTCATTTCCCAAAGCGTAAAAGGGCTGATATTCTGCAAAGTCGTAAGCTTGAACATCCTCAGCGTTGTAGGTACCTTCATAAAATTTAAAAGGAGCCCAATATCCTGTTTTTTCGGGCAAACAACCTGTTAAAAATGTTGTCCAGGGGGTTTCAGCTTTGTAGTAATTCATGTTAGTTAAACGACCATAAGCTCCCTGTTGTTTAAAGCGTTGCAGATTTTTTAGATATCCCTGAGACATCCATTTTTCTATCAATACTGGATCGCCAGCATCTAAGCCAATTGCAATTACTTTGTTTTTCATAATATATATTTAATTACCTATTCAAAAACTGTAATTTTTTTTTGAAATTTTAAGAAGATAAGAAGAAATTGTTTGGAGATTAGGCGATAATTTTCTAGCTTCTTCCATGATATTGGAATTTAAAGAAGTATCAAATTATTTTAGAGAGGTAATAAATATACCTTCTTGCTTTAATTGATGAACAATTTATTGGTCGTAACTAGATATATAAGGAAGGTTTCTTGAATATTTAAAAATTTCAGCTTTATAGTTTAAATCATAACTTATGCCAGCAAGTTTATTCTTGATTTTTAGTAGCATATTCTTAATTTATTCTCAAACTTTCCCATTGAATTTTATCAAATGAAATCGTTAGATACTAATTAGGAGTTTTTTTGACCTTTGTACTGACATATATTTACTGCAAAAACATCTTATTTGCTCTCATTTTCAAGTAAAAAAAAGGACTCATAAAACTACTTATGAAAAATTCCAATTCACAAGCAGCTATCAAATCAGTTTTCACTTGTCCGCGGTACTCAATCAAATGTTTGATAACTCGGCGGAGACTACCTAATAATATTTTAGACATAACGATAGGTTGATACCAAGTTTTTATATTCCTCATTCGCAGTTGACAAATACATAAACCACAACCTCTGATCAGAGGAATTAAGTAATCTTTTTCCAACCTTCGTTTTGGTATTTGATGATAGGCTTCCATGGTAGGGTTATACCAAATTTCCCAACCAGCTTTGTGTATATATAATAATGTCTCAAAATCCTCTCCAGCTAATGTAGAACCATTAACTCTACCTATTAACACCAAGCGATTAGGAACATTTTCACACCAAGCCTGTTTCCGAACAACTAAAGCAGCTCCTGGTGGCATAATTAATTTTTCTGGATTATACAAATGAGGCTTTGAACCCCTTTCTCTAATTGCCAGAAATACCTTAATTCTCTCAAAATTTTTAGGAGGTTCTACTTCAAAATCACCATGAATTTGACCACCATAAGCTCCCGCTTTGGGATGTTCTTGAGCAAATTTATATGCCATAGATACCCAGTCAGGGGCTGCAAAAACATCATCATCTATGAAACCGATTAATTCTCCTTTTGCTTCTTCTACAGCCCTCTGTCTAGCAAAAGCTAATCCTTGTTCAGCTTCAAAACAATATCTTAAATCATAAGCTTCCGACCAATTTTTTTGGTAATCTTGAACTACTGCTGCTGTATTATCTTTACTGTTATTATCAATAACAATAATTTCCCAATAAAAATGTTCAGTATTAATTTGCTCTCGCAATTTATCCAGAACTTTTGGCAAACGTTTTTCCCCATTATAAGTAGGGATAGCCACCGTAAACTGCACCTGTTTCATAGAGACTTTTGATATAAAAAGTTATTAAAGTTATTGTCGATTGTAACTTGTCTTGTATTTATAGCAATTGAAGTGAAGTATAGATTAGGATGTGAAGCAAAAACCATAACTTTAGATAGCCACACTTTTTATTGTGTTCATTTCTAATTGATTCCATCCTAACCTTTACTTTACTTGCCATAACCACCGATTTATCTCAGAAAAATTAGGTCATTGCTGGTTGTAGATTCCAAGAATTAACTGTATTTAAGTTGGAATTCTCCATGTTTATTTTCTTTCGAGCAAATAAAGGTTGAGGATAATCTATGGCATATCCTTGAGCATAATCCACTCCTAGAGTTTTAATATTTTCCATTATCTTGCTGTTTTCAACAGTTTCTGCAATAGTCTTCATTCCTAATGCATAACCTAGATTATGGATTTGTTCTATTTCTCTAATATTTTTCTGATTATTACTAAGTCCCTTGACTAATTTACCATCAATTTTCAGATAATCTATAGGTAATTGTTTGAGATAATCAGGCATTAATTTCGCACGACCAACATGGTCTAAGGTAAACTGACAACCAATTTCTTTGAAAACACTAATTAGCTTTGCCACTTGCTTCATGTTAGCAATAGCAATACTTTCACTGATTCCTAAACTAATTGTTTCTGGCGAAATTTCATAGATATCAAACTGCTGAGACAAGAAATATATGAATGTTTCATCATTGATACTAGCTGCACTGAGATTAATTTCATATACACAATTACTATTGCTTTTAGCAGTCTGAGAAAGTCGAGTAAATAATTGGCGAATCACCCATCTGTCAATAGTTCGCATCAAATTGTAACGTTCAGCAGTTGGTATAAACTTTCCAGGTAATATAATTTGCCCTTTTTTATTCTTCATTCGCAGCAAAATTTCTGAATGTTTTGTGTTTAAATTTTGCTTGCTAATGGGAAATATACTTTGAGTATAAAGGCAAAAATTTTGTTCTTCAAAAGTTGTGGCAATAGTCTCTAACCAATCTTCACTGTTAGCAAGTGGTAGGTAACTTCTTGCTTTAGCTTGAGACTTTAGTTGTTTGACCCATAGGAAGAAGGGGCTTTTGATCGTATTCCACAAAAATTCTGTCTGGCAGGCTGTGACAGTATCTGTTTGAATTGACTTACCCTTTTTCATCAGGTGAAGTACCAATCGCCGAATGTCGTTAGCCATGTATGCTGGCAAAGCCAAAGGTTTTTGCCAACTTTTAAGAGTCATCATTCTCAAATGATTTCGGCTCAAAGCTGAACAGCGAAGTAGGCTTAGTAAGTAATCTCTTTGCAGTCGGGAATTAGGAATTCTATGATAAACCACCATTGCTGGGTTATACCAAATTTGCCAGCCTGCTTGTTGAATATGTATTAAAACTTCTAAATCTTCACAGGCTAATCCTGCCTTTTTGCCAGTATGGTTCAAGAACAAAGTTTTTGGCACATTTTCTTCCCACGCTTGTTTACGAACTACTACTCCAGCACCAGGAGGTAACATTTTCTTTCTAGGCTCATATAAATGTGGCTTACTACCTCGTTCTATAATTGCTAAAAAACAAGCTATCTCTTTAAATCTTTCTGGAAGTTCTGATTCTGAATTTTGCTCAAAAAAGTATCCATGAATCTGACTGCCAAAAGCGCCAACTTGAGGATTATTTTTCCCAAAAGTATAAGCTTGAGCTACCCATTCAGGAGCTGGTAAATTATCATCATCTAGAAAACCAATAAATTCTCCTCTGGCTTTTTCGACTGCTCTTTGTCTGGCAAATGCAGCTCCTTGCTTTGGAGCAAAAGCATATCTCAATGGAATGAATTTGGGCCACTTAGCTTGATAAGCTGCTACTACTTCAGCAGTGCTATCTGTGCTGTTATTATCAACTACGATTACTTCCCATGAGAAGTTCTCGGTATTTATTTGTAATTTTAATCTGTCTAATACTTCTGGTAGACGGTCTTCCCCATTATAAGTAGGGATAGCAACTGTGAAATCAACCCCTTTCATATTTAATTTTGCACCTCAACTAAAGTTTTTTGATCTTCCTACCTAGTATTTGTACTTACAAAATAACTAAGTAATTTGTGAATTATTTATCTTTCGCCTAAGTTATTGGCGTTCATAGCAATTTTTTCAAAAAATAAGACTAACTAACTCTAAAACTCATAAAACAAGCCACAATACAGCAACCGAAGCAAAGTTAAAGACAGAATCAATCAGGAGTAAACAGAAGAAAAATGTGAGTAATCTATAGTGATGATTATTCAATAATGTTCCAATCTATACTTCAGTTACGATAACTAGTCCATAACTGTACGAGTGTTTGTCAGATTTTTTATTTGTCTTATATCCGATAATATACTCCCCTATTTCCTGTTTTTTATGAAGAATCGGTAAAGATTTCCCAGAAATTTATGAATTTTCTATGAAGAGACTTAATATTTAATTTTTGTTACATACCTGAGTGTCTTTGTTCTTCAGGTTAATCATTTTATTAAAAGTTGTTAGCCACAAAGCTTGACTTTTTTTTTTTTTTAAGGTATATCCTATTAATAGGATTAATATTTTCTTTAGAATTACAAAAACATTTCGTCATATTTGCAATAAAAGTAAATAAAATAACATCAAGCCAAGATTACGGAGAGACGCATATAGTGCTATGTGCAAGTTAGAAGTCGGATAGGGGAACCGTCGGATTGGTGAGATACACAAGTAATTCTGGATTAAGTTAGGATTTATAGAACCCATTTGGTCTCTTTGTCAGCGACCCACGTTTTTTACTAGGAGTCAGGAGTCACGAGTCAGAAGATGGAGGGAAGGTATAAGGGAAAAAGGTTGAAAATACTCCCCACCTACCCATCTCTTTTTCAATAGATCTCAAATGGGTTCTATAAATTTCCGCGCCCTATTTACGTAGTATTTGATGGATAGACTTTTACCTAAGATTTGTGTCTAAAGTCCTATTCTTAAAAAGCACTCAGCACTCAGCACCTCAGCACCTCAGCATTAGGACTTTTTTTACCTTGAGTCGGGGATTTCAACCCCGACTCAACCTTCCGGTTTATAGAAACCGGGGATTTAACCCAAGGTCAAAAAGCTGTTAACGCAGTTCCTCCGCAGGAGGCTAGCTGAAATGCTGATAGCTGATAGCTAGTTAAAGTAGAGAATATCATTTCACTTATCAGTTATCAGTTATCAGTACCTCCTACTGAAGTAGGAGGCTTGAAATATCTATGGCGAATATTTTTTATCCCCTTAAGGGGAGGCTATTGACCTGATTTTTTGGTCATTTCAGTTATCAGTTATCAGTATGCAATTAACCTCCTTTGATATCAGTGCTATAAATGCGCACGCTGCCGACGATCCTTGCTGAATCACTGTGAGCTAATTCGTGGATTAACCCACTTCCACTGGCGATCTCAAAATTCGTAGTGTGTGCAATTAACCTCCTTTGATATCAACCCATCTGTCTTTTAACTTCCCTGGCGGGAAGTCCCGCGCTCTCCTTAAAGGGAGCGACGCAATTGGAAAGCCTGGGCAAAGATTCGGATACCTTCATAAGCGGTTCATATGCCCAAGACACAAGCTAGGTACATTTTGTTATTATCAATGTCAACACAGGGGGAGGACATCACCTGGTGTCTAAACAGCGGTCAGGGTTTCCCAGACTGAAGAATCCCGCATTTTCCCGTAAGGGAAACGTCGGGAGTATGTCAAGAAAATGAAACAGTCCTACCTTGAAAAGAGGCTTAAGACCTTATTTCTTGGTCAAAAAATTTGGATTTTTTAAGGCTTGACAACATATATAAATAGTTGGCAGGAGACTTATACCAAATCTCAAAAAGTTTGCTATATATCCTTGTCATGGGGAGATGGCAATTAAATATAGCATTATTATTGAGAAATAGTATTACACTCTCCTAATTAAGAGAGCTTTGGGATCAAGTTATATTAAGTCCGGTAAGAGTGACGAGATTTCCATGTTATTATCGCCAGAGTAAATCCAAAAAGTTCAGTTATCGAGAATGAAACGGATATTTGTGGGAGTGCTGACTGTAGCTACACTCCTATCTATAGCATCACCTGCAAGGTCAAATCGACTTAACGACCTTTACTACAGTTGCTACGAAGGCGGAAATAGTAACAGTTGTGGGAGGTTAGGCATCCTCTGCGGACAGGGAAATTCGCGAGCTTGTAACTTAGTTAATACTGCTAGTAGGGCGGGTATTACTCAAATTAATTATTACTGCCGATAGCGAAATAATCACCGAGCCTGTAATTTTTTGGGACAGGTTAATCAAATGGGTGGTCCTGGAAAATTAGGTCGTTTGTGTAGTCAGGGCGATCGCCGAGCTTGCAATAGTCTGGGTATTATCGTATGAACTACCCCGCCGTGTAGACGGACGGGGTTTCTAAGTCCCCGTCAACACGCGTCCGCACTTTGAGATTTTGATCGCTTCACTTGCCCCAGTTGCTTCATCGAGCCAGTATGTTTACGGGTCGAATCAGTAGAGCTTGAGCATCGACGATTAACGAGGCCAGTTCCTAACCCCGGTTGCCGATC
>NZ_JAAHGT010000024.1 GCF_010672385.1 Okeania sp. SIO2F4 | reverse complement strand
GCAAGTGGGAGAAATTAATCTCAAAGCAATGGAATTGTTAGACGCAGGTCATACAAAAACCTACGGTCATCCCGTACCTACCGCCGTACCATTGGACCCCCGGAAAGGAAAAGCAATATTAGTTTCCGGTCACGATATTCGACAACTTGCAGCAATTTTGAAACAAACTGCTAATACTGATATTACTATCTATACTCATGGCGAACTTTTACCTTCCCACGGTTATCCGCTTTTGAAACAACAATATCCCCATTTTTACGGTCATTATGGAACCGCTTGGCAAAATCAGACTAAAGATTTTGCTAAATTCCCAGGTCCGATAATAGTCACAACTAATTGTTTGATGCCACCCCATGAAAATTATGAGGATAAATTATTTAGTATCGGTCCGGTGGGATATCCGGGAATGACTCATTTAGATACTACCTCAGACGGTACGCCAGATTTTTCTCCTGTTATTGAAAAAGCATTGTCAATGTCTGGGTTTACCGAGGATGGAGAACCGAAACAAGTAATGGTTGGTTTTGCCCGAAATACAGTTTTGAATGTTGCTGATACTGTGGTTGATGCGGTGAAGCAAGGTAAGATTCGTCATTTCTTTTTAGTGGGTGGTTGTGATGGAGCGAAACCAGACCGGAATTATTATACGGAGTTTGTGGAAAAAGTGCCGGAAGATTGTGTGGTTTTGACTCTTGCTTGTGGTAAGTTCCGCTTTTTTGACAAAGAAATGGGTTTAATAGGGGAAATTCCTCGGTTGATGGATGTTGGTCAGTGTAATGATGCTTATTCAGCAATTGAAATTGCTTTGGGTTTGGCAAAAGCGTTTGATGTCGGTGTGAATGAGTTACCCTTGTCAATGATTTTGTCTTGGTATGAGCAAAAAGCAGTGGCAGTTTTGTTGACTTTGTTGTATTTGGGAATTAAGGATATTCGGTTAGGACCGACTTTGCCTGCATTTATTTCGCCAAATGTGTTTGAGTTGTTGAAGCAGAAATATAACTTACAGGCGATCGCTACTCCCGATGAAGATTTAGCTGCTTGTTTGGGTTGTGGTTGAGATGAATAAGGAACAGAGATTCATAGCATTTACCAAATTAACGCCGTGTACAACTTTTTCCAACCGACGAAATTTAGGGAGTTGTGAGAACCAGACTTTCCGCTCTTGACCCAGAAACGCTGATTATTCCGTAGAAACTTGCACATCGCCTAAATTAGTATAATATGCAAAGGCAGATTTGTACTTACAGCGCTTTTTAGATTGATAAACCACATCGTCATAACCAAAACTCTCTAGGGGCGAATGGCGATTCGCCCCTACTCTAGTCTACCGTATAGGAAAACCGCTGTAAGCAATATCTACTTAAATTACTAAATTAGTAGTGTACTATTAATACTTAAAAATTATTCTGGTCAAAAAATTCCTGTTTGGGTAGCATTTTCTGGGAAAGATTAGTCTAGATAGGCTAATTACTTTCGAGGCTATAAAAGTAGCTATTTGTGTAACATTCCGCAGAAATACCCTGAGCTTTCAAGTATTTATACCTTTTTGAAGTTAAATCTTCTCTTTGTCTATTTGAGGCTATTTTATTACTATTTTTTGTGTAATTAGTATTATTACGATGAAAGAACACTGTAGTTTTTATCATTCTTCAAATTCCTCAAACAGTTCAGCAAAAGATACCCCAACCAATCCTAAACTGGTTTCTGGAAATACAAATTTTACAGCCTATCCAAAATAAAACTCCTCCCCCATCAGTAATGCAAATAGCGTTATTCTTTTCCGTGAACAATGCATTGATGATGTCTCTAGCAAAAATCAAGATATCGAAATTAATTCCCTAGTAACAGAAACTTAAGTCAACAATAAAAACATGGATACAAATAATTATCTTCCAGAAGAGCCAGAAAAACGTAGAGTTATTATGGTTATTTCTCCTCAAGAATTAAATCAACTAGAAATTGATGCAGAGTCAGACAACTCAACCCGTGAACTACTCTTAAATAGACAAGTTTCTTTGCTTGATGATTCAGCAAAAGACGATAGTTCTCTTATTCAAAAACTGAGAAATAGTGGACTTCTTAATCCAGAAACTATCTTAATTCAAAGTCCTTACGATTGTATAAATATCTTGAATAAGAGTAGGTTGAGCTATAAACATGATAATTCCATTTTAGTATCAACTTAAGATTCAAGAAGTAGGGAGAAGCAATACAAGAGAAACGTTAAATAATACTCCTCATCTCCCCTACTCCCTACTCCCTCTGCTGGAGATTTTGTCAATCAATTATAATTTATTACCACATTCAGGGCAGAAATTATTAGTAGCAACATTTTCGTATCCACAGTTGCTACAAGTAATTAACTCCACCGCTTGCTCAAGCTGTTTGCGAATAGGCAACCCCACCATTTGAGCATTACTCTTACCAGGAGCAACCATTGGATAACAATTTTCATCCTTAGTTACACGAGCATCCATTAAAACAGGTCCGTCGTGAGCTAACATTTGAGCGATCGCCTCTTTCAATTCATCCCGACGAGAAACCAGCATTCCCTTCACCCCATAAGCTTCAGCCAATTTAACAAAATCAGGCATTCCCATCTCCATATTAGAAGAAGAATAACGCTCGCCAAAAAATGCTTCTTGCCACTGACGCACCATACCCTGCCAACCATTGTTAATAATAACTGTTTTGGCATTAATACCATAATGCGCCAGAGTACCCAACTCTTGAATATTCATTTGAATACTAGCATCACCAGCAATACAAATCACCTCTCGGTTTGGCAATGCCACCTTCGCACCCATAGCAGCAGGCATCCCATAACCCATCGTACCCAAACCTGCACTAGAAATCCATTGCCGAGGACCATTTTTCAGAAATTGGGCTGCCCACATTTGATGCTGACCAACATCAGTAGTGTAGTAAGCATCTGGAGCCATTTTGCCAACTTCATTAATCACTTCTTGGGGTGACATACTATCTGGATATTCAGGAGCGACTAACGGATAATCTTGTTTCCAACGATTAATTCGTTCTAACCAAAGTTGAGTTTGATTAGAATTAACTGGTTCATCAGTCTCCCGACAACGACTTAGCATATCAATCAAAACTTGACGCACATCTCCCACGATAGGAACATCAGGAGTCCGGTTTTTACCTACCTCTGCCGGATCAATATCAATATGAATTACTTTGGCGTGACAAGCAAATTCATCTAACTTTCCTGTTACTCGGTCATCAAAACGAGCGCCAACAGCAATTAACAAGTCACACTCACTCACAGCAAAATTGGCATAAGCAGTGCCGTGCATTCCTAACATTCCCACTGACAGGGGGTGATGTTCATTAAAAGCACCTTTACCCATCAGAGTAGTAGTAACAGGAACATTAAAATGTTCTGCTAATTCTTGAATTTCTCCATGAGCATCAGCAGAAATTGCACCACCGCCTATATACAATAGAGGACGGCGTGCTTCTCGGATTAAATTAACCGCTTGGTTAATCTGGCGAGGGTTGCCTTTAGTAGTGGGACGATATCCAGGTAGTCTGATAGAACCAGGTTCAACTGGCTCATACTCAAATTCTTCTAATCCTACGTCTTTGGGTACGTCAATCAAGACTGGACCTGGACGACCTGTACTAGCAATATGGAATGCTTCCGCAACAATTCTGGCCATATCTCTAGGGTCTCGGACAACATAGGAATGTTTAACTATGGGTAGGGTAATACCATAAATGTCTGTTTCTTGGAAGGCATCAGTGCCAATCATTGGTCGGCCTACTTGCCCTGTAACTATAACCATGGGAATTGAGTCCATCTGAGCAGTAGCAATACCTGTTACTAGGTTTGTTGCTCCTGGACCTGAGGTGGCAAAGCATACACCTACTTTACCAGTAGCACGGGCATATCCATCGGCGGCATGGGCGGCTCCTTGTTCGTGTCGGACTAGGATGTGTTGTAAGTCTCCTGCTGCTTCTGACCGGTAAAGTTCGTCGTAGATGGGCAAAATAGCACCACCTGGGTAGCCAAATATATGTTTGACTCCATGACGTTTAAGACTATCCATTAGTGCAAAGGCACCAGTAGCTCGCTTGATGGTTACTTTAGTCTGTAACTGCACGGGTAGTTCCTCTCTAGATACTATTATTTATAATTAAATCTATAATTATAATCGAAAATGTGATGTGATAAAAGGTCTTTTTGAGATAAATTCTAGAAAAGTTTAAGATTCTGTATATGATTTTTTTGGTATTTTTAATATTTTGACAGCCTATTAAAAAGCCTTCTAGATAAATGTATATTTATTGACAAACAAGGCCCACTTGGCGGTGATATTAAAGGATGGCATCCTGATAAACGAGTAGACTTAAAACTTATAGTGTAAGGAGTGAATAACTTGAAAAAAGTAGAAGCTATTATTCGGCCTTTTAAATTAGACGAGGTGAAAATTGCTCTCGTTAATGCAGGTATCGTGGGTATGACTGTTTCTGAAGTCAGAGGGTTTGGGCGTCAGAAGGGGCAAACTGAAAGATATCGGGGTTCTGAGTATACGGTTGAATTTTTGCAGAAGCTCAAGATTGAGATTGTAATTGAGGATGACCAGGTGGATATGGTTGTTGATAAGATTATTAGTGCTTCTCGTACAGGAGAGATTGGGGATGGTAAGATTTTCATTTCTCCAGTAGATCAAATTGTCCGAATTCGGACTGGGGAAAGTAATATGGAAGCAATCTAGTTTTAGAAGCAGATTTTGTTTTCTGTGTTAGGTGGTAGGTAATCCGTCACCTGTTATCAGCAAGACGGTGAGTGAAAGATTCATTTTTTTCATACCTAATACCTAACACTTTCTTTTCTGTTAGAGGGAGTAGGGAGTAGGGAGTAGGGAGTAGTGGCGTGAGACAGCTAATTTTGTGCAAAATTGTAGGGTGTGTTAGACGGCTTAAATTAAGACTATGAAAAGAATTGAGCAATCCGTCGCAGGGCACCATTTTAGCTGTGTCGGTCCAGTAGGGGAAAATAATTGACGCATAAAAGTACGATAATTGATTTGATTTTTTATTATTGGAGATATATATTAGTAGCTGTTAATTTCGGCTTTAAATTCACTTCTGTTATTGAGTCTTAATAAATACGACGATCGCCTTAATTTTTTTGTATTAAAATTTTGTTTATAACTTAACCGTAAGTTTCCAAACATAATTAGTAAAAATAGACTTTTAATCTAATTTTATGATAAATCTAACATTTCAAATATTTCTTGAAAATACATCCTGTTATTACTTAATATTTCCTCAAACCAATAATTAATTAACGGTTTAAACATCTTATCTTTTCCTATCCACTCAATATTACTAACATTTTCTTTGATAACTTCCATAAAACATTTAATATATGCTTCTTTCAAAAAATCATAACCAATATGACCGTGAGATAACCATCTCACAATTTCAAAAGATGTTTGATTAATGAGTTGAATATAAATTTTATAATTTTGCTTTATTTCTGAAATTTTACTATCAGATACATTACGTTTATCGGTCAAAAAATCTAACCAATCTTCTAATAAAAAGTTTATTTCCCCAGAGGTTAACTCAATAAAATCTCTCCAAGGAACACCTGATTCTATTTTTTGTAACAGTTTACTTTTAGTAGCAGCTAAACCAATAGTACAAGCTGAATATATTACGGACTTAAAAATTTGTTTAAATAAATTTGTAGCTGTTTGGGGATTAGGTATTGTTGTATTTATGTTGAAAAAATTACTAACTATATCAAGTTCAAATAAATAATTTTCTAATGAATGTCCTCGTGTTCTAATAATTCGTTTTTCTATATTATGTCCGGGAAAATTGTCTTGGAGTATTTGAGTTTTTTCATAATCCCAATCAAATAAATATAACTCCCTGTCTATAAAAGCAATAAATCTCTGACTGTAAGATTTATCGATTACGCTATTTGCAATTTCCTCAACTTTTTCTTTATTACTACCTGTTCCTGAATCAGCTTTAATTAAAGATTCTGCTGAATCTACAAAAACCTGTTCGGTTAGTTCTGGTTTATCTATTTCATTTGCCAGATAAGACAACATCCTTTCTAAAAAATATTTATCATTTTTGCCTTCAACTAAAATATGTTTTTTACTACTAATCCTCAAGTAATTTCGATACTCTTTTGGAGTATATTTGGGAATGCCTTTTGCCATTATTATTATTCTTCCTCTTTTTTTTTATCGGATTTATGCAAAAAAATATTTCTGTCATTACGAGCGAGAGCGTTTGTGGAGGATTCCACAGGAAAGGAAATTAATCTCAAGCCAACATTTTCCTCGTGAATGTTTAAGTCTGGTTTTATTTTAATTTTACTCATCTATTTTCGTTGTAGAAACTATATGAATAATTTTGGTAACCATTCAGCTATTAGTCGTCATATCTCAGTAAGAATACCTCTTAAAGGCTGAGTTTAAACGAATACAAACTTTCAAGTCAAGGAAGATAGTTTTTTTTAGTAAGATTTAACTCAGACTCAATTAATAAAATTTTTACCGCTCACTAAAAACAATAGCTGATAGCTGATAGCTGACTGCTGAATGCTTACTAATTTTGAATTATCTTAGGTTCAAGTATTATTATTTCGTCTTCATAGTCGGCTCCGACTACTGGAGAATGAGTACAAGCAATAATTTGTTTTTCACCTAACTGTTGAGAGATTTTTTCTAATAATTTACGTTGCCAATCAACATGAAGAGAAATTTCAGGTTCATCAATTAAAACTATATTTTGTTCGCTCATTTGAGAGGCGGCATATATCATCGTTAGAATTTGACGTTCTCCTGATGATAATGCTTTACTTATTCCAGGAATAGCAGGCATACCATTCTGAAAATTTATTCCTAAAATTGGTAAGTTTTTGAAGATAATTTCTATCTCTTTACTATCTAAAAATGAGTTAACAGCAGCTAGATATTTCTCAATATTCTGAAAGTAAGTTTTCTGTTCATCGGATATTTTTTGCAGTGCTTCTCTGTAGGTAATTAAAATCTTTGCAGCAGTTTCTTTAGATTTTTCATCAGCTTGAAATGATTCAACAGCAGTGCGGAGGTCTTCAAGCATTTGAAATTTAAGTTCGTTATTGAGTTGTTTGATTTCTTCTAGAATTGAATTTGAGTCTTCTTCTACAGGTTTTGAATTTTTGGAAAGAGTATTAAATATTTGAGGTAGAATGTTTCCTAAATATTTTTGTTGTGCTTGGTTTAGTTGATAAAAAGCTTGAGAAATTTCTTTGTTTAATGCTTGCTCTATTTCAATAACAGATGGATAGTTAAGTAAGGGTACAAATTCTCCAAAAATTTGACGTGCAAAATTCGTTTTTTGTTGCTGCTTTTTTTCATCAGAAGCGTCTCTTAGTTTGCCACTTTTTTCCTCTGTTGATGCCCAAGCTTCTATCATACTTCTAAAAGCAGGAAAATAAGCTGCTGTTATTAATTTTTGTTCTGATGATTGATTGAGAATATTGTAATTTATCGGTACTTTTGCCGCAGCAGAAAGCGCAGCGGTTATTGATTGTTCTTCTAACGATTTATCTGGAATGTTATTACAGAGGTCTGCCACAGTAGAAGCCACTTCAGAAATTATGGGAAAAAGCTTTGTATTAATTTCTTTAGTTCTTTTAAATATAATTTTTTTTGTTTCTACTCCATCTAAAGATAATATAATCTCCTCATCATTTCTATTATTTTTTAACTCTACTTGATTTTTATCGCTCATCCTCAGATTAATATAATCAAAATCAATAAAGGCAAATCTTTCATAATCTTCATTGAGTAAATTAGCAATAATATGTAGCAAAGTAGTTTTCCCTTTGCCATTTTTAGCAAATAAGACATTAACTCCTTGATGAAAATCTAAATTTATATCAAAAATTCCATAAATTCCTTTAGCTTCAAGATGCTTTATATATACAGACATATTACGATCGCTCCTATAATATTTTGACAAATCATTTTTCTTATTAAGAGTAGTATAACCACTCATAATTTATATGAATTTTGTATTAATTTTAGCTTTGACTTAATTTCAAATAATAGTCATAAATACAGCAATTCGCACAGTTATGAAATACATTTATGATCCCCCTAAATTCCCCTGAAAAAGGGGAATTCCAGTTCCCCCCTTGAGAAGGGGGGTTAGGGGGAATCGCCAGAACTGTACCTCACGAGCTTGGGAAATGCTATACAGTATAATTGCTAATATAAGAATATGTACATTAAACCAAAACTATAACATGACTAAAACCTTTGATTTCCAAGAAGAATACGACATCATCGTAGTAGGCGCCGGACACTCCGGTTGCGAAGCCGCTCTTGCTTCCGCACGCCTCGGTTGCCACACCCTCCTACTCACTCTCAACCTCGATAAAATTGCCTGGCAACCATGCAACCCTGCTGTTGGGGGACCCGCAAAATCTCAACTTACCCATGAAGTGGATGCTTTGGGTGGGGAAATTGGCAAAATGGCAGACCGCACCTACCTGCAAAAACGCATTCTCAACTCTTCTCGCGGACCTGCTGTTTGGGCGTTACGCGCTCAGACTGACAAACGGGAATACGCGACTATTATGCGTAATATTGTGGAAAACCAAGAAAACCTCCGAGTTCGGGAAAGTATGGTGACAGATTTAGTTCTGGGAGACAACGACGAAATTATTGGAGTAGAAACTTACTTCGGTGTCGCTTTCAAATGTAAAGCTGTCATTCTCACCACCGGAACTTTCCTCGGTGGAGTCATTTGGGTAGGCAACAAATCAATGCCAGCAGGTCGTGCGGGAGAATTTCCGGCTATTGGTTTGACTGAAACCCTGAATAAACTTGGTTTTGAAACCGGACGACTGAAAACGGGTACACCTGCCAGAGTTGACAAACGTTCTGTTGACTACACCGATCTGGAAGAGCAACCAGGAGATAAAAAGGTGCGTTGGTTTAGTTTCGACCCGGAAGTTTGGGTGGAAAGAGAACAGATGTGTTGTTATCTCACCCGCACCACTCCCGAAACTCACAAACTAATTCGCGATAATTTGCACTTGTCTCCTGTTTATGGTGGGTGGGTGGATGCGAAAGGTCCGCGCTATTGTCCGAGTATTGAGGATAAAATTGTTCGCTTTGCCGATAAAAGTAGTCATCAAATATTTATTGAACCGGAAGGTCGCGATATTCCTGAACTTTATATTCAGGGGTTTTCTACTGGTTTGCCTGAGAAATTGCAATTACAAATGTTGCGGAGTTTGCCTGGTTTGGAAAATTGTGTAATGTTGCGACCTGCTTATGCGGTGGAATATGATTATTTGCCTGCGACTCAATGTTATCCGACGTTGATGACTAAGAAAATTGAGGGGTTATTTTGTGCTGGTCAAATTAATGGTACCACTGGATATGAGGAGGCGGCAGCTCAAGGTTTTGTAGCGGGAATAAATGCGGTTAAATTTGTTAAGAATGAAGAGATGATTATTTTCCCCAGAGAACAAAGTTATATTGGTACTTTGATTGACGATCTATGTACAAAAGATTTGCGCGAACCCTATCGAATGTTGACGAGTCGTTCGGAATATCGTTTGATTTTACGGTCTGATAATGCTGACCAAAGACTAACACCTTTAGGTCGAGAAATTGATTTAATAGATGACCGTCGGTGGGAGTTATTTGAGAAGAAGCAAGCTAATATTAATGCGGAAAAATCTAGGTTAAATTCAACTCGAATTAAAGAATTAGAGGAGGTAGCTATTAATATTGTTGCCGATACTCAGACAAAAATTAAAGGTTCCATTACTTTGGCTGAACTTTTGCGCCGACCTGGTTTCCATTATGTGGATTTAGAAAAGTATAATTTGGGGAATTTAGATTTGAAATTAGTTGAAAAAGAAGGAGCAGAAATTGATATTAAATATTCCGGTTATTTGCAAAGACAACAAAATCAAATCGACCAAATTAGTCGGCAAGAAAATCGAAAATTGCCTGCTAACTTAGATTATTTTGCTATTTCTACATTGTCGATGGAGGCGCGGGAAAAATTGTCAAAAGTTCAGCCTTTAACCATTGGGCAAGCGTCTCGAATAGGAGGAGTAAATCCGGCGGATATTAATGCTTTGTTGGTTTATTTGGAAGTGCAATATCGACTTGTTGGAGTTAAAAGTTAGAAGACCTCTCCCCCAACCCCTCTCCTGCTTTTGAGAGGGGAGTTTTCTCCCCCTTCCCTACAAGGGAAGGGGGTTGGGGGGTTAGGTTTTTTCATCCACTTATCAAAGAAACATTATTTGTAGCTAGTTTTAACTACATTCGACTTCCCAATATTGATAGAGGAAGAGATGTTGAATAACTACTCTGGTAGCCAATCTTCACCCAATATCTGTTCCAGAGAATAAGGGTTAATTTCTGGTAATTGAAGTTCTGATTGAATTTGAGCGCTTTTTCTAGCTTTACTATAAAGATAGTCAAGTCTTTCAGCTAAATAATTCCGTAAATTTGTTGTGAGTTTGTATTCTAATTGAGTCCGAAAAGCAAAAATTTATCCACGCCAATGCCTAGAGTTATTAGATCTTTCTTCCTCCCAATATTGATAAAGTAGTAAATGTTGAATAATTAAAGTCACAAAACTTTCAACAGCACTTTTTTCACTTCTACCCAATGCTTCTAACTCCTCAATTAAGTTCTCATAATCTAGGTTTTCTAATTGACGATTATTTAGTAGTTTGATTGTTTCTTCTAACCACAGGAAATAATCTTCTTCATACAGTAATTTTAGATCGGTAATTTTATTAACCATATTTTTTTATATCTGTGAAAAACTTAGCGATCGCGCAACAAAAATCTCGATTATTTTTAGATATTTTACTTATAATCGTGATTTAATTGTTCACTATTTTAATTACAATAATTTTACCAAACATCATATTTCTGAAACCCATCCAGTTGTCCAGACAGCGCCACCATAAATAGTTCCATGATTACCATTACCTGATTTATCCCTAATAAGATTACCAGAACCTTCATCAAAAGGCCAGTAACCAATAAGTCCTGGTTCATTACCTTGAAGAGAGTAAAGCATTTTAGAATCTATTTCAGCATCAGTTAATGCCCGATTCCAAATACTTAATTCATCAATTTTACCTTTGAAATGTGTCTGAGATTGATTAACTAAATCCCAACCAATTAAGAGAGGTTGCTCGGAAGCAAGATTGTAGTTTCCAATTCTGGAAGTTGTCAAAGATGCCACAAGTTTTCCATCTTCAAAATATGTTAGTGTATCCCCTTGTTTACGAGCAACAAAGTGATGCCATTGATTATTTAGTAAGTTAGGTTGGTTAGGATACTCAATCCAATTAATATTATCAAGTTGAACATAAGGTATCTTATTCTCACTTCCTCTCCAACGACCATGAAATCCAAACAGAAATCCTGCACCGTTGGTTGTGCGATTAGAGAGAATCTGAGGGTGACGTACTTGTTCACTTTCTAATGCATAAACCAGTACAGAAAATGTGAAATCTCCACTACCAATCTGGTTTACTACGTTAGTATTGGCAACTTGAATATAGTCATCAACTCCATCAAAAAATAAGGCATAATTTATTTTTTCAGAACGCAAAAGTTCAGCTACAAATAATATTGCTAGAATCATTGAGGTAGCTATAGATATTGTAAAGAGTAGTAAATTGCGTAACTTCATTGTTTTTGTTCCTTACTTTCTCAATAATTATACTATAATTTTTGCGAATTACTAATTAATAGAAGACAATTGATCGAAAACTAAAAATTGCAATCCTTTAGGGGTTTTGTCTCCAATGGAAGTTAAAAATCAAAAGTCAAAAGTCAAAAGTAATTTTTGATGAAAGTTAAAAGTAAAAAATAAAAAGTAATCTCTGAGTGAGTTTTCGGAATCTGTCAATAAATAGCAATTTCGTAGGGGTTTGGTCTCCAAACCCCTCAATATTGAGCGTTTATTTATTTCGGTAGTATTGCATGATTAAAGGTAGCACACTATGCTAACCGCTGACTACTCTTTAACTACCAAATTGTTGTCATATCTAATATAAATTCAGGCAAAACATCTTCACCAGATAATATTTGAGGAGAGTCTAATATTTCCACATCTTGACCAGCACGATAAATTTATACTTGCTGATTTTTAGGATTAATTAACCAACCTAACTGCATTCCATTTTCCAGATATTCTTTCATTTTTTCTTGAGTTTTAGGTAAGCTCTCCGAAGGTGACATTAATTCGATTAAAAAATCAGGGTAAAGAGGTAAAAATTTTGTTCTCTGTTCGGAAGTTAAATTATTCCATTTTTCTATAGGTATCCAGGAAACATCGGGAGAGAAGTTGGCACTATTAGAGAGTTGAAAACCTGTGGATGAGTCGAAAACTATACCTAGCTTTCTTTGCTCATTCCAAATCCAAATTTTAGAAGTTAATCCAGCGTTATAACTTCCAGTTTCTCCACCAGCAGGTGACGTAATAATTAAATCTCCTTGAGAATTTATTTCAAATCTTAAATCCGGTTTTTTTTGACAGAGTTGAAAGAATTGTTCTTCTGTCATGTCAATTATTGGGTTAAGCTCGATAGTCAAATTTGTCATTTTGATTCTTTATTCCTCAGAGTTAACTACGAAATTGTTGTCATATCTAATATAAATCCAGGTAAAATATCCTCTCCAGATAATGTTTTAAGAGAGTCTAATATTTCTACATCTTTACCAGGAAGTTAAGAATATTTATTATAACTGATTATCCAAAAATATAAAGAATTAATAGAAAATGGGGTGATGGGGTGACGAAAAAAGCTAATACACTATATTTAGGTGAAACAATCGACTACTGAACTTATGGAAGTTAAAAGTAATCTCTGACTTAGTTTTTAGTATATGTTGATAAATTGCAATTCCGTAGGGGTTTGGAGAGCAAACCCCTTCTTGATATTCCATCGTGATTTATAACAGTTTTCATAAAAATAGAATACAGTTTCAAGAACTATGAACTCTATGTTTAATCGTTAGAAATGTCAGAGATATTTATGCCATGCAATGTAATTGTGCAGGTCAGCAAAAGTACCCTTAGATGCTCCAATGCTACTTCAATTTCTAATTGTTGATCTGTACTAAAAAGACCATACACAGAACATTCATAGTACGACTCAGGTTCCTGTGCAGGTTTAACTACGATTTTGCATTCCATTAAAAGCTCCCGTAAACGCTCCAGTGCCATTTCCACTTCCAGCTTTTTTTCTGGAGTGAAAACCCCAGTTACAGCTACTCCTCCTTTAGATTGTGGTTTTTTTTCAGTAAGGGAAGTGCCGAGAAATTCTTCAGAAAATTGAGCAACGGTACAGTCGCTATTTTCCCAATCAACAAGGGAATGCCAGTCTTCTATCCCTACAACTTTGCATAAGCTTTGAAAATTTTTAACTGAAACAGGTTTGCCACCAATAAAACGTTTCAAGGTTGATTCGGAGACATCTGCATCGGAGTACCACTGCCAGTCTGTTTTATTCCAACCTTTTTTCTTTCTGGCTGTATCAATCATTTTTATGCCTTCTTTGTTGAGTTTTATTGAACTTTCTGTTCGTCCCATGACATTACACTTTTATTTTGGTTACAAACTACTACTACTACTACGTTTTTTTAGCACACTTGGCTAAAAAATGTGTGGTCATTGACATTTTTGAACCAAAATTAACACCTTTTTGATATTGCAATCACTACAATAAATCATCAATAATAAGAAAGTGCATAACTTTTCCCCATTTAGAACTATAGAGTTTCTAAAAGCGCAAACAAAAGACTAAATAAATGATTTAGTTCCATGACTCCAGTATTTTAGTCAAACTACTATTAATACCGACTTTTAATACTGTTTAAACAACTACTTAGATTCTCCGAATCCTAAAACAAATAATCTTAGTTCCAGGACTCCAATTTTTTGGTTAAGCTACTACTACTACTACTTATCCAGAGTCGAGTCCTAAATTTTTAACGGTTATTCGGCAAAATCAGTTCAATATTCCCAATTTTGCCTCACTAACTTTTACCTAAAATTGAGGCAAAGTTGGACTATGTTTTTCTTCAGTATTAGTTAAAGTGAAAATTAAGCAACTTTACTTTTAATACTGGAGAATAATAATGGAAAATAACTTTCCAGACAACCAAAAACCAACAACTTATACCGAAATCCACGAAACTAGACCTATTAATTTAATAGATAAAGTTGCCGACTTGGCAATCGAAAATCAAGAAGTTGGTTTGATAGTTGGCAGTGCCATTGGTACTTCCATCATTATTTGCGCGATCGCTCACTCAGCAGCAAAACTAATCCGCGCCGTTCGTGGATAAACGTTTCCCTAGGGTATTGATCTGGGGCGACTTGCGAGTTGCCCTACTGCTATGTTTTTACCTTTTTTTAAATATTTACCCCTTTTTTCCTTCTTGCTTCTTCCTTTGTGATTGATTATGTTGGGTTTCGTACCTCAACCCAACCTACATGAGTAGCGATCGCTCCTCTCTCACGGGTGCTTCAGAAAATGAATTAATTATTGCTCTTGACGCAATAGAGGAAAAATTCACTACTCATCTCCCATGACCGGGTGCTTCAGAAAATGAATTAATTATTGCTCTTGACGCAATAGAGGAAAAATTCACTACTCATCTCCCATGACCGGGTGCTTCAAAAAATAAATTAATTATTGCTCTTGACGCAATAGTCGGAAAATTTCACTACTTATCTCCCACAACTGGGTGCTTCAGAAAATAAATTAATTATTGCTCTTGACGCAATAGTCGGAAAATTTCACTACTTATCTCCCATAACTGGGTGCTTCAGAAAATGAATTAATTATTGCTCTTGACGCAATAGTCGGAAAATTTCACTACTCATCTCCCATGACCGGGTGCTTCAGAAAATGAATTAATTATTGCTCTTGACGCAATAGTCGGAAAATTTCACTACTCATCTCCCATGACCGGGTGCTTCAGAAAATGAATTAATTATTGCTCTTGACGCAATAGTCGGAAAATTTCACTACTCATCTCCCATGACCGGGTGCTTCAGAAAATGAATTAATTATTGCTCTTGACGCAATAGTCGGAAAATTTCACTACTCATCTCCCATGACCGGGTGCTTCAGAAAATGAATTAATTATTGCTCTTGACGCAATAGAGGAAAAATTTCACTACTCATCTCCCATAACAGGATGCTTCAGAAAATAAATTGACTCTTGCTCCAATAGAAACCGGGTTTATATAAAATGCCCCACCATACAATATCTACCTCCCAGAAACCCGGTTTCTTAAACACTGGAAATAAACTGATAACTGATAACTGACAACTGAATTTACTCTTCACATTCCAAAAGATTAAATTTACTAACAGGATAATCTAACGGCAAAAACGTATAACCCAATGGCGAACAACTAGACTTAACAACCTGAGTAAAACTAATTCTTGACTCTTGCCGATCGCCATTCCCTAAAAAAGTTATCTCTCCTGTAGCACCATAGGAACTAAAATCTTCACTTGCTAAAACTTTTTGCAGAGCAATACGATTTAATTCTTTCTGTTGCGGGAGTGACTCTAAAGCAGTAATCAAAGCCTGAACCGAGTCATAAGCAAAAGCTGTACGCCAACTCACAGCACCACCCCAAAGTTCTTTTGCTTGCTGGGGAAAATCTAAATTAGGGCTATTCAAACTGTGCCATGGTGTAGCTACTACAAGATTTCTCTCTGCTTCGTCAGCACCAAACTTGAGAGCATAATCACTATAAAGACTATCTCCAGCAATGATAGGTAAATTCAACTGCCAATTTGCTTTTATTACCTCTATTCCCTTAGATAAACTGAAAATATCTGGTAATAATACTATAGCTGTAGCCTCTTGTTTATCTGCTCTATCTATAGCAGCACTCGCATTAAAAGCAGTTCTCGATAAATCAAATTTTTCATCCAGGTCTTTAACTATTTTGCCACCACCTGCAGTAAAACTAAGACTAAATTGATTTTTGAGAGATTCGCTGTAAACATCATTAGGGATATGAAATAAAGCTACTTTTGGCTGTTCGTCTTCAGATTGACTAATTAGGTAACTAGCCATTGCTTGAGCCATTGTTGCATCAGATGGAATCATCCGAAACAAAAAATTATTGCGATTAGATAATTTAGAAGCATTAGCGGTAGGAGAAATTAATACCAGTTTATTATCTTCATAAGTTGGAGCTACTTTCATAGTAATTTGGCTGGAAAAATGACCAACTACAGCTAAAACTTGACCAGTTGCAGCCAAAGCATTTGCTCTTCTCACAGCTTGTGTAGAAGAATTGACATCATCAGCAATAATTACAATTAAACCCTTACCTCCGATCCGGTTATCGCTTTGGTTAATTGCATTTTGAGCTTGAGCAACTCCCCGTAAAATTTCTAAACTATAGTTGAGCGATCGTGAATCACCAGTCATTGGCACTGCAACAGCTATAGTATAAGCTTCGGTGTTGTTAGCCGCCAATTTAGCATTATTTAGGTAAATCAGAGTTTCTGGATCGTTAATTTGTTTTTTTCTAGCTGCTTCTAATAAGGTGACTGCTTGCAGATAATTACCATCAGTAAAAGCTGTTACTCCTGCTTCTTTGTCTGTTGCTGCCGAACCAGGAATTATAATTTCTTCGCCACAACTTAATTTGTCATCAAACTTTAAAGGGCAAGTTGTTGGTGCCTCAGGTAAGAAAGCAATGAAAACAGCTATTACTCCCAGTGTTAATAGAGAAATATTACCCAACCATTTATTAGGTTCAGGTGTAGTTGTTTGAGATTTACCCTTGAAATTAAGTAGTTTTGAGTGGAGTAGTTGGGAATAAAACTGGTTTTGAGTTACAGGAGTCGTTTGTTGGTTTTGGGTAGGTTGAAGTTCAACTTCTGTTTCCGTTTCTACTTCTTGCTTACACTCAGCAAGACGTTCGAGAATATCTTCAGTTGTTTGAGGGCGACACTGAGGCAAATTTTCTATCATCTCATCAATTAAATCTGCCAACTTTTGTGAAATTTGAGTAGCGTGGTCTCGCCACATTAATCTACCAGTTTGAGGATCACTAGGCAAGTTGGTAGGATTTTCAGCAGTTAGTAAGTAAACTAGAGTCCGACCGATGGCAAAGACATCCGACTGTCTTATTACTTTTCCTTCATATTGTTCTGGGGATGTGTAACCTTGAGAAATAATTCCAGTGACATCCTTGCCTTCTACTTGTTTTAAATATGTTTCTGTAACTTGCCTAGTAGCGCCAAAGTCTATTAATGCTAGTTGACCCCACTCTTGGTTTTGGGAGTCTTGCTGATTTGCTGTATGATTTTTTTTGTTCTCAACTTCGCTTTTGTGGTCCTCTGTTGCTCCAAGTGTTTTTTTATTATTTCCTGGTTGTGCAACATTTTTTGGAGTCAGTGAGATTGGGGATAAATTTTCAACTTTCGTAACTTCTCTATTTTTTGGGTGAACTTGGCTACTCTGTGACAAATTCTCAGATACTATCTCTTGTACAATAGTATTATTTTGGTTTTGCACTGTAGAACGCAGAATTATATTTGTTGGTTTAATATCCCGGTGAATGCACTGATACTGATGGAGTTTGCTAATAATTTCTACTAATTGTATTAGCCAGGCGATCGCTCGCTCTTCTTCTATAGGTTGATTGTGATAATTTTGTTTGAGCCAGTCAGATAAATTTATCCCCTCGATTTTTTCCATTACTAGACAGTGTAATAGTCCCACATCTTCTGTTGACTCGATAAAGTATCCTTCTGGTTCCACTTCTGGTAATCCAACATCGTGCAATTGTGTTAAAACATTTGCCTCTTGTTCAAACAGAAAAATGACTGCCTCCATTTTTTGGTCGTCTATTGCTCTTGGTACTTGCAATATTTTCATAATTTTTCTTGTACCACTATCATCAACTTCCCAAGTTTGACCAAAACCACAATCTCCTAGTAGTTGAATTGCTTGATAGCGGTCTTGTAATATTTGTCCAGGATTAATCATCAGTTTTTATCCCCTTGAAAAAGCAGGAGGCTTGAAACCTTATTTATTGGTCAACCTAAAACATAAATGTTATAAGGCCAGAACAACCATAAGGAAATAATTGTAAGAAGCATTCAGTTATTAGCAGTCATCTGTTCCTATGGAATGCTGGGCAAATAGCAATAGGATTCACGGGGTTAGGAAAAAATGAATAATTGATTAGTATTTTCCCTAACATCATCTTGAATATCAGCTATTTAAGCTGATAGCTAAATGCTTACTAATAATCTAGCTTACCTACATGATAAATGTTATATATACTAATATCAAGTCCAGTAGCATTGGTATTGTAAAATACGGGTAAGGAAGAATAAAGAAGACTTTATATACGGATTGAAATCCGTAGGCTTTTAGCTTAAGTCATCTCAAAGATGACTTTTGACTTGTATGCCACCTTTTTATACTGTTGTTAATCAATGCAATCTGGTATTTAGTTATCTAGGAAAGAAGGAAGAGAGCTTGAAAGTAGGAAAAAACCTTAAAATTCCTATAGATATTCACACCTAGCTTGACACAAACTATACCAACAAACATGAGATAACATAAACTATATAGGTAATTATCAATACTATTTTTTAAGATTTTACATCTATATGAATTTGACTTTTTAGATGAGATTTGATAATCTGTATTCGAGAAAAAATATATTTTTCTGCATAATAAAGTTAAGAATAATTTTCATATTAATTTAAAGATGTTTGTGAATTGAATCCCCTTACAAGTACAGAACTTGTAAGGGATATCGGGCAACTCATATTTTCGATTAAACTTGAAGAGAAGGTGATGAAAAAACAAATAACAATCAACTTCAAAAGAGAGGATTGACTTAATCAGAGAATAAGGATATAATGCATCAAAAAGCATACTTTTAGACAGGCTGCACTCACCCATATATGAAATCCATGATTAACAAAGCTGAAACTTAATAATAAACAGAAAACTCTAATGGCTCAACACGCTGGCTATTCACGCTGGTGTTATAACTGGGGTTTAAGTTTATGGAATGCTGCATATATTGATGGTTACAAGCCTAATGTTTCCTTCGGAATGCTGCGCAAACGTAAACTCAAAGAAGTGTTTACCAATCACACTAAACCACTTTATTCTTGGATGAAAAACCTGTCATCTAAAGTTTATCAATATGCTTTCATCAACTTGGGTGAAGCGTTTAAAAGATTCTTTAAAGTGTTGGGTAAATATACAAGATTTAAGAAGAAAGGCAGGTGTGATTCTTTCACAATTGATAATTGTGGAAAGCCCATATAATTAAACGGATGGAATCATAAATTACCTTTTCAAGGCAATTGTCAAAACTTATGAACAAGAGTGAGGCAACAGCTCAGAGAATAACTATTAGTAGGCAAGCAGGAGATTGGTATCTTAGCTGTAGTTTTGAATTTCATCCTCAGATAACACCCAAAAAAACTGATGTGATAGGTGTAGATTTGGGAGTGAAAACCCTAGCTACTTTAAGTGATGGGAAAGTGTTTCCTAGTATAAAACCATATAGAAAAGCCGAGAAAAAACTGACCTTACTGCAACGTCAAGTTAGTAGAAAAGTCAAGTATTCAAATAATTGGTACAAAACTGTAATCAAGTTAACCAGGCAACACAGACGGGTAACTAATATGCGTAAAGACGCACTTCATAAATTGACAACATACGTAAGCCAAGAACCACGGCAGTGTTGTCATAGAAGATTTGAACATCAGTGGAATGTTAGCTAACCACAAGCTAGCTAAATCAATTAGCAGACAGTGCTTTTATGAGTTTAGACGACAGCTAGAATATAAGTGCCAATGGTACGGTCAGCAACTCGTAGTAGTAGATAGATTTTTCCCATCGTCAAAGACTTGCAGTAGGTGCGCTCATGTTCAAGATATGCCCTTAAGCCTTAGAACTTATGATTGCTCTGAATGTGGCTTATCTATAGATCTGGACTTGAATGCAAGTATTAATTTAAAAAAGCGAGTGCGTAATTCTGATGTCTCCATTTCCTGGGGAAACGCTCTGCGAACAGAATGCAAGACGCACTCAAGGGATGCGGTCGGCTTGACCGTTGATGCCTGTGGATGAGTAACCGCCGACGGTCTCAGTAGAAGGCTGTCAGACCCCGCGTCGGCGTAAGGCGCAAGCGGTGCGACCCCGCGCCGCCGACAGGCGCAAGGGAACGCACACCAAGAGAGGGAATGCTGACCAAGAGAGGGAACGCGCACTCCTGTGAGGGAATGCTGACCAAGAGACAGGAAGTAAACATTAAAATGTCACTTATTATGGGGTGCGGCCCCGCGTCGGCGTAAGGCGCAAGCGGTCAGACCCCGCGCCGCCGACAGGCGCAAGGGAATGCTGACCAAGAGAGGGAACGCGCACCAAGAGAGACGTTTTATATCGGTTTTATGAAGCAGAACTAAAGATGATACAAACAACAGATCCAACTTATGATATTCTGAGGGCACAACGACAACCCCTAACCTCAATATTTGCCCCAGAAAGTGTGGCCGTAATTGGTGCTACCGATAGAGTCGGCAGTGTGGGTCGCACAATCCTCTGGAATCTTATCAGCAGTCCTTTTGGGGGGACGATTTTTCCAGTTAATCCCAAGCGCCATAATGTGCTAGGAATTCCAGCATACCCAAATATCAAAGCCATACCAGAACCAATTGACTTAGCAATTATCGCTATTCCTGCTCCCATGGTTCCTGATGCTGTACGTGACTGTGTGGAAGTCGGAGTCAAGGGTGCAATAATTATCTCCGCAGGATTCAAAGAAATTGGACCAGAAGGCATAGAATTAGAACGACAAATTATGGCAACAGCCAAGGGCAAAATGCGACTGATTGGCCCAAACTGTTTAGGACTAATGAACCCCCATAGTGGACTAAACGCCACCTTTGCTAGCACTATGGCAAACCCAGGCAACCTTGGTTTCATTAGTCAGAGTGGAGCATTTTGTACAGCCGTTCTCGACTGGAGTTTCCCAGAAAACGTAGGCTTCAGTGCATTCATTTCCATAGGCTCAATGCTAGATTTAGATTGGGGCGACCTCATCTACTATCTTGGTGACGACCCCCACACCAAAAGTATTGTCATCTATATGGAATCTATTGGCAATGCGCAGTCATTCCTGTCTGCTGCTCGTGAAGTAGCATTGACCAAGCCAATAATAGTGATTAAAGCTGGTCAAACTGAAGCTGCTGCCAAAGCTGCTGCTTCACATACAGGATCGCTCACAGGTAGTGATGAAGTGCTAAATGCTGCCTTTCGTCGGTGTGGGGTACTGCGGGTGAATCGCATCTCTGAACTATTTAATATGGCAGAAGTGATGGCAAAACAGCCACGGCTGCCGAAAGGACCGAGACTGACAATTATTACTAATGCTGGAGGACCAGGAGTGTTGGCGACCGATGCTCTGATTGCTACTGGTGGAGAACTTGCACCTCTGGCAGAAGAAACAATTGCTCAACTGAATGAATTTCTCCCCACCCACTGGAGTCATGCTAACCCCATTGATATTCTTGGTGATGCTGACCCAGAGCGCTACCGCAAAACTTTAGAAGTAGCAGTTAAAGATCCGAACACGGACGGTTTGCTGGTAATTTTGACTCCTCAAGCAATGACTGACCCCACTCAAACAGCTGAACAGTTGAAGCATTATGCTCAGACTGCTAAAAAACCAGTATTAGCAAGTTGGATGGGAGGGGATGAGGTAACTACAGGTGAAACTATTCTCAATCGTGCTAGTATCTCTACCTATCGTTATCCAGATTCTGCTGCCAAGCTCTTTAATTTTATGTGGCAGTACAGTTATAATTTGCAGGGTATTTATGAAACTCCATTGCTAGCACAAGAACAAGAAAGCGGTCCAAACTGTTCTATAGTCGAGCAAATTATCAAAACTGCTCAGGATGCAGGCAGAAATATTCTCACAGAGTCAGAATCAAAACAAATTTTAGCTGCTTATGGTATTCCTATTGTGCAGACTTTGGTTGCCAAAACTGAAGCAGAAGCAGTGGAACGTGCTAATATAATTGGTTATCCAGTGGTGCTGAAACTGTTGTCTGAGACAATCACCCATAAAACTGATGTGGATGGTGTGCAGTTAAATCTTAAAGATGCAGAAGCAGTGAAATGGGCGTATCAAAATATTCAAACATCTGTAACTGAGAAAGTGGGGTCTGAGCATTTCCTAGGGGTGACGGTGCAACCAATGTTAAGCTTAGATCGTGGCTATGAGTTGATTATTGGTAGTAGTGTTGACCCGCAGTTTGGTCCGGTATTAGTGTTTGGTACAGGTGGGCAGTTAGTAGAGGTGTTTAGAGACCGGGCGATCGCTCTGCCACCTTTGAATACAACTCTAGCTCGCCGGATGATGGAACAGACAAAAATTTATCAAGCTCTCAAAGGAGTAAGGGGAAGGAAAGCTGTAGATTTGGCAGCGCTGGAAAAGCTATTAGTGAAATTTAGTCAGTTGGTGGTAGAGGAACCTTGGATTAAGGAAATTGATATTAATCCTCTGTTAGCTTCTTCGGAAAGGTTGATTGCTTTGGATGCAAGGATAGTTCTCCATGACAAGAGTGTGGGTGTAGAGAAACTGCCATCATCAGCTATTCGTCCGTATCCTACTAAATATGTCAAACCTTGGCAAATGAGAAATGGCGATCTGGTGACTATTCGCCCTATTCGCCCAGAGGACGAACCGTTGATTGTTCAGTTCCACAAAACGTTGTCAGAGGAAAGTGTGTATTTGCGTTATTTTAACTTTCTGAAGTTGAGTCGGCGCATTGCTCACGAACGGTTAACTAGGATTTGCTTTATTGATTACCATCGGGAAATGGCATTGGTAGCGGATTATAAAAATCCAGAAACGGGAAGCCATGAAATTTTAGGAGTGGGTCGCTTGAGTAAGTCACATGGGGTAAATGAGGCAGAATTTGCGATGTTGGTGAGCGATCGCTATCAACGTCAGGGGTTGGGTACTGAGTTGCTGTTACGATTGGTGCAGGTGGGTCAAGATGAGAAGTTAGAGGGAATTGTTGCTACAATTTTAGCTGAGAATACACCTATGCAGCGAGTCTGTGAGAAGGTTGGTTTTCAGTTGCAACGTAGTGCTGATGTAGTAGAGGCAAAAATAGATTTGTAGTTCTCAATATTTTGGTATTTATCAAAAGTTATTATACCGTTCTGAGAAACTTATGATTTTCTATATAAATCTATGATTTTCGTGCTTATAATCTGTTCCATTCTTGCTTTTACCTGGCAACGTCGGCGTTTCCAGTCCACAAGCTGACACGGACGTTTGCTGTTGCTTCGCAAAACTGGCGTAATACCATTTTTAAAAAAGAATGTTACGAATAGTAAGGACGATAAAAAGATTTGACAGCAAATGCCCGTTCTACTAAACTTACCCAAACTTACCAATGAGGGTTTTGGAGTTAGCCCTAAACCAGATATGTCAGTATTCTAGCTCGGCTTCAGAACTTAACATTAAGACTTTCACTTTATTACCCTGCTCTGTGTAATGGCTGATGGTAGCTGGAATAAGCGATAAAAAAACTTTCTCCTCCTAATATATTCAGGACTTACGCAGTACTGCTATATATAGTGTATAACTTGGTCGTTATTTCTGATACGACCAATATATATAGCGTATGTTAAATAGAGCGATATAGCTACCGCACTTGCTCCGCCAACGCTAAAAAATCATAGCCATCCCCCAGCTTTTGTTGATTATAAACAATCCATAAAAACTTAAACAACTGTCATTTTAATTGTCGGATATTTGAGTTCAGAGACTAGATATTTAGATGACAATTGATGTTTTAGTTGAGCAATAGTTTTTCCCAAATTATTTGCAATTTTTTTCAAATGATTCCAGACCAACATAGCACAAGCAATGTGATTTTTTTGAATTTTTGCCCGACGACATTGGCAAAATTCAAGTCCTGTTAACTGTTTAATTTCTCTGTGGAATTCCTCAATTTTCCACCTAGGCGCGAATCTCAAACTCAACATCATCTGTACTTTGATAACTAAGGTCATTAGTAATAATATATTCTGCTGAAGTTTGTGGAAACAGTAGCCCAGAATAATTTGACTTTTTTATCTCACTGGAATTCCTTTTATTTTAATAATCTTTCCTGATGTTAATTCCCACTCATTCCATTTTAATTATTCCAGTTTTTGATACTTTTTTACACCCCCACTATAGTCTACTAAACGATTGCTTTTTCAGGGGCAATAGCAAATTTTACCTAAATTATCTATTAAAGCCATTAGTCTTTGGGTTGGATACCACCTATCCATTAATACTGTTTTTACTGGTATTTTATGATTTTCCACCACATCAACCATCATTTATTCTACATGATTTATTTTACTCTTTTCATCACTTTCTGGATTATAAATACGATAATCTATTATCCAGAATTGCTCTATTTTAGGATTAAAATATAAGCAATTAACTATTCCTATCCCACTCACTCCCCCATGTTCATTACCACTTTACTGACGCCGGACAAGTGCCTATGCGCAGAGGAGCTTCGCTATCAATTTTATGGGAATATTTTTTATTAATAACTGTATGATCAATGCAGCAAATAACAATCTTCAGAAGTGACAATTTCTTTCCTGACATTTTGCCACAAAATTTCTGAACCGTGTTTCAACATTTTTGTATGGGACGATTAATTTGATCGTGGCTAATTTTTTCCAGATGATCGGCAAGATTTGTTAGAGTATAATTTTTCTGACTACTTATTAAATACTGACAATATTTGATCTAATTAAAGTCCATCTTAAAGGTATTACAAGTAATTTATATAATATTAATCAAGCATACCAAATAATTTGGGGTCAAGCAAATTTTTAAGGTTTTTGTATTTTGCTGTTCAAGGGTTGGCGGAGCAAGTGCGGCAGCTATATCGCTAAATAGATAAATATTTAAGGGTCAACACTATATATAGTGTCTTTGCGTAAGTCCTGATATTCTTATATATTCTTTATTTCCACCACTTCTTTCTCCTGACTCCTACCTAATTATTTATAAATTTTAATCCGGATATGAGATAATATCCCAGCTCATCCTTTCCTACAAATATCAAATTAACTGGGTTAATCCTGTTACTATTTTTGACGCTCAACAGAGTGTTAACATGAAACCATATGCTACTAAATAATAAGTCTATAAACTATAGATTAGTATCAAAGAATACATGATTGGAAAAGTATATATTTATTTTCTTTGATTTATCTAATATTTTATCTTTTCTTTGGGATTGGGGAAAATTCAAAACTTGTTAATAAATTCAATTCGATAATTAATCAATTATCTAGGAAAATATTATTACATTATACTAAAATATTCCTGGTTAAGTCTTGAAATAAATTAATATAACTAAACTTAATCTCTATAAGTATTTGTTACCAAATGTGAGCAAATATGGAACTGACTACTACTAAGTCTCAAAAACCCTTTTCAATCCGGTTTGAGCGTTGTCAATAAACAGTTAAGATTAGCAAATTCGCAAATTATGCAAGAAGTACACCAAGAACAGACTTACACAGAAAAAGTAAAAATTCAAGTAGAGGACGATCGCACAGGTACCAGTCTTGATACCATCAAACGAGCGATTGCCGATAACTTATATTATATACAGGGGAAAGACCTAGAGTTTGCCACCCCCTATGACTATTACATGGCGTTGGCCTATACAGTGCGCGATCGCTTGCTGCACCGTTACCTAAAAACTACTAAAACCTACTCCAACCAAAACGTCAAAACAGTATATTATCTCTCAGCAGAATTTCTTATGGGTCGTCAACTAGCCAAAAACCTAGTTAACGTTGGCTGTTGGGAAGTAGCGCGTCAAGCCTTAGAAGAATCTTGTCTTGAACTGCATGACTTGATAGAAAAAGAACCCGAACCTGGTTTAGGCAATGGTGGTTTAGGTCGCCTCGCTGCCTGTTTCCTTGACTCCCTTGCTACCCTAGAGATTCCGGCAATGGGCTACGGTATTCGTTATGAATTTGGCATTTTCAAACAACAAATTCATAACGGCTTTCAAATCGAGCAACCAGACAAATGGTTAAGTTTTGGCAACCCTTGGGAAATACCCCGCTATGAAGACCAAGTAGAAATTAAACTGGGCGGTTACACTGAAGCTTATACAGACAAAGAAGGTAACTACCGTGTTAGGTGGATACCTGCACGCACAGTGATTGGAATGCCTTATGATACTCTAGTACCAGGGTACAATACCAACACAGTTAATACCCTACGCCTCTGGAGTGCCAAAGCTAGTAATGAATTTGACTTGCAAATTTTCGACTCTGGGGACTACAACCGAGCCGTTGAAGATAAAACTGTCTCTGAAAATATTTCTAAAGTTCTCTATCCGAATGACAACATCTTCCAAGGAAAAATGTTGCGGTTACAGCAGCAATATTTCTTTGTTAGCTGTTCTCTACAAGACATCATCCGTACTCACTTATCACGGAATCCAAATTTAGATAACTTCCACGAAAAAGCAGCCATTCAATTGAATGATACCCACCCCTCCATTGGCGTTGCAGAATTAATGCGACTGTTGATAGACGAACATAATATTGAATGGGAAAAAGCTTGGAATATTACCCAAAATACTTTTGGCTACACTAACCATACTCTGTTAGCAGAAGCTCTAGAGCGTTGGCCAGTTAGTATGTTCGCTACTCTACTGCCACGACATCTCGAAATTATCTATGAAATTAATTTCCATTTCCTAGAGAAAGTTAAGAAACGTTATCCAGGGGATGATATGCGTTTAGCACGGATGTCACTAATAGAAGAATTTCCTGAAAAGCGGGTACGGATGGCTCATTTGGCTTGCGCTGGCGCTCATGCTATTAATGGTGTGGCAGCATTACATACTCAACTTTTGAAAACAGATGTTTTGAGAGATTTCTACGAACTTTGGCCGGAGAAATTTACGAATAAAACTAATGGCATTACTCCCCGTCGTTGGTTGTTAATTAGTAACCCCAAGTTGGCATTACTAATTACAGATAAAATTGGCAAAAATTGGATTAAGAATTTAGAGGAAATTCAACAGCTTGATCGGTTTATTGATGACCCAGAATTTCGCCATAATTGGAGTCAGATTAAGTATGAGAATAAACAAGATTTGGCTGCTTATATTGAGGGAAAAACAGGGGTTGTAGTTAATCCTAATTCTTTGTTCGATATTCAGGTAAAAAGACTCCATGAATACAAGCGTCAATTGTTGAGTGTGCTGCACATTATTACTCTTTATAATCGGATTAAAGACAATCCAGATACGGATATTTTGCACCGCACTTTCATTTTTGGGGCGAAGGCAGCACCAGGTTACTATATGGCAAAGTTAATTATTAAATTGATTAATGCTGTAGGGGAAATAGTAAATAATGACCCAGATGTGCGCGATCGACTCAAGGTGGTTTTTGTGCCTAATTTCTCGGTATCTATTGGTCAGCGAATTTATCCTGCGGCAGACCTTTCTGAACAAATTTCTACTGCTGGAAAGGAAGCTTCTGGTACTGGGAATATGAAATTTTCCCTCAATGGTGCTTTAACTATTGGTACTCTTGATGGAGCAAATATTGAGATTCGGGAAGCTGTGGGTGCGGAGAATTTCTTCTTATTTGGATTGACCGTTGAAGAAGTTAAAGCATTAAAATATGAAGGATATAATCCTGAGCAATACTATACTTATAACAAAGAATTACGGCAGGTAATTGACCGTATTGCTTCTGGTTATTTTTCACCAGGTAAGCCAAATTTATTTCAGCCACTTGTAGCATCTTTACTAGGAAAAGATGAATATATGTTGTTGGCTGATTATCAATCTTATATTGATTGTCAGGAACGGGTAAATGAAGCTTATCGAGACCCCGAACATTGGACTCGGATGTGTATTATTAATTCGATTAATATGGGTAGGTTTTCTGCTGACCGTACTATCTCGGAATATTGTCAGGAAATCTGGAATGTTGAGCCTGTAAAAATTGACATGGAAGCATATAGTCAGGAAACAGCAGGTTTACAACGTTATTGTCAGATTTAATTGAAAGGCAACAGTTGTAGGGTGGGCAAATAGGAGGGCTGTTTCATTCTGCCAAAAAGCAGAGTGTGGGAAGTGTGGGAGGTTTGTGGAGTAAGAAACTCCCCAAAAGTTGATTCAACACTTCCCCCTGTTTCGGCAGTTCCCCCTCTCTAGTGATGCTTAAAAAAAATAAAGCCAGAAAATAGGCTCAAATTATAGATAGACAGAGGTTGAAAAAAACAAAATTTGGCACAGCAAAGTCTTATGAACGGCGTGTTTTAAGTCGAGAATAAAGTCCCATGATAGCTAAAACTAAGAATCCAAGAGTAGAAGCAGGTTCTGGAGTAGAAGCAGGCTTTTCTTTAAGCAGAGGTAAATCTAATACAAATACCACATCATTAAAATCGCGGTCTGAGTTTTGATTGGGTGGGTCAGTTGCCCCAAGAGGACCATACAAATCTTCAAATCCTAAGACAACATAATTTTCATATTCCCAAGCAACTAGATGTTCAAGACCATCAGGATTTAATGCCGGATCGGCACCATAAGGATACAGCGGATCGGGATTATTAAACCCATTAGCAAGTAACCAAAAATCCAACTTTGTTCCAGCAGTAAAGCTGCCCAATTCTACATAATCACCAATATTTCAAACCCCATCTTCACTGGGTAATTGACAATCAGCATTGCTGATGTGACAAGAAATATTATCAAAAGCCAATGATTCCTGAGAATTGACTCCATTTGTTGCGGTAAATCCTAACTGATTTTTGGCTGCAGCTCCCTCATTAATAAAATACAAGCGAACATCATAATCTTCTGCTAAAATTAGCTTTGTCGGGTCTAACTGCAAAAGCTCTGGATTCTCTATAGGTAAGCGCTCCTCTTGAACAAATAATTCCTGAAATTCATCAAGAATTTCAATAATATCTGTTGTGTCACTTTCAATCGGTTTAATTTCTTGGGCAGCTACAGGAACGATCGCCGATAATCCAATGACGAGATTAGTTGCGATCGCCAGAGGAAGGTTGATTTTGTAGTTCGTAGCTGCACCAAGAAAGAATGCTAAATTAGTTTGCTTTTTCAAAAATGACAAAGCACCCGGAAAATTCATAGCTTTTCTCCTATTTTTGAGTTGTGAATATTACTTTCAGAAACTTACAACTAGAAAAATTTAGTATGAACGGCGTGTTTTAAGTCGAGAATAAAGTCCTATGATACCTAAAACTAACAATCCAAGAGTAGAAGCAGGTTCTGGAACATCATTAGGCTCTTGTGTGTAATAGATATCACCAATTCCAATTCCATGACTACTTGGGTCGATACTGCTTTCGATATCGTCACCATCAGTGAATATCAAATGAAAACCAGAAATTGAACTGCTAAAAGAAACCAATACATTACTGGTATCTACATCATTGCTAGAATTTTTGATACCATCCAACGTGTAATTATCAACTTGTTCCACATAGTCGGTATTTTCAATGGTAAATTCTGGAGCAATTTCGCCATTACTACTAAATCCGATTATAGATACGCGGTCTTGCCACACAGAACCGATGTCGATGTCATAGAGCATAAAGGAAACATCAGAAAACAGGCGATCGCTCTCGGAAAAATTCACATTCATTGTAGCACTATATAATGCAGGATTGTCTGCAAAAGCTCCCACTTGAGAAGCATCTAGCTGAAGGTTTCAACAATTAATAATTAATAATTAATAATTAATAATTTACCTCTCCTTGAAAACGGATAGGATTGACTCAAAAGAAAATTTTTATTTATTATCCCCTTAAAAGGAGAGGCTTTAAACCACATTTTTTTGGTAAAGATTGATCGATATTTTCGCCAGAATCAGGATTACTCCCATTCAAAATTCCACTCACACTCGGCGTCATCGCCCCGCCAAAATTAACAAGTTGAGCCTCACTACCCAATGTAAAATCAATTTTAATGGTATTGTTACTTGACTGTAATTCTTGATTGAGAACAGTATCTTGCCAGCCAATTGTATCCCAATTAACAAGGGTTGCAGCTAGAGAAGGGTTAACTTGGATTACTGAGAAACTACCAGCAATAAAAGGGAGAAAAATCCTTACCAACTTTTTGCGGTTTAGTAAAGAAAAGATTGTAGTTACATCAAGAAACAATGGAAAATTAGCTTGCTTTTTCAAAACTGATAAAGCACCCGTAAAATTCATATCTTTTCTCCTATTTTTTGAGTTGTGAATATTACTTTTGGAAACTTACGACTAGAAAAATTGAGGCTGAAAATAACAAAATTATTTCTGACTGACTGAAGCCATAAAAACTGTATCTACCAAAAATTATATGTTGGGTTTATCCTGCGGATAAGCTACGAATATCGTTCCTCAACCCAACCTACTAGCTGTATCTCATTAATATGAGAAGCTCTGTATAATAAACCCGATTTATTCAAAAAAAACCGGGCTTTTGATAAGAATTGAATATTCAACTTTTACAGAGTAAAAACTATTAACAAACTTGACGCCGACGGCAAACTCCCAAGCCTAAACCTACCATTCCTAAGCCTAATAATACAGAAGGTTCGGGTGTACTTCCTATTCTATCTGCTTTCTTTTCATCTATAGACGATTCTTCCGGAATATAATCTAAGAAAGCCGTATCAATTATTCCTATTGTGACATCATTATTACATTCTGGATTAATATGATATACCCAATTAAAATGATTTTCAGGCAAGATAGAGCGATCGACACTAAGTGCTATTGTTTGGCTACCAACTGCTCCGAAATAACCAAAATCTAAACCTAAAGCACCAACATCAGACACGAAATTAATATCACCAATTTTCACACCTGAGTTGATAACATTTGGAACATGAGTACCTTTATTAAAATAAGGATCGGAAGCTGCTAAATCTCCATTACTAGGATTTCCTCCATTGTTAGTTACATAATTATTATAAGCTGCTAAATTATTAAATAATAAGCCATTTTCAGTAGCAATAGATTTAGCAGTTACGCTACCAAAAAAACCTAATCCAGATACACCTGAATCATTCTGACTAGCAAAGCGAATAGCCAATAGATTTCCACTACTATTTGCAGCATCAAAACTTGCACCAGTGGGATTAATAATTAAATCGCCATAGGTTGTATGTTTATCATCTGCAAACTGATTATATACACCCCCTAAAGACAAATTAGAATTAATAGCAAAGATTAATTCATTAGCAGTTGCTTTTACAGCCGTACTATATATTTCATAATCTGTACCACCAACATTATTATTCTGTATACTGTCATTAAAAGAATCTATGGAATAAGACCAACCATTGTGTAAAACTGAGGCTTGAGCGGGTAAAGAAAATACAGAGAACGGTGTCAAAGTTGCACTGAGAAATAATGCTAAGTTAGTTTGCTTTTTCAAACATGATAAAGCACTGGAAAAATTCATAGCTTTTCTCCTATTTTTTGAGTTGTGAATATTACTTTCGGAAACTTACGACTAGAAAAATTTAGGCTGAAAATGACAAAGTTATTTCTGACTGACTGAAGCCAGAAAAACTATATCTACCAAAAATTAACATCTAAGTTTCAGTAGTCTTGACTAATTAATTACAAACAAATAATAGCCTATCCAACAGTATTTTCCTAGTTGTATAAAGTTGCCAATTTAAAGTTTATAAAGGTTGCCAAAAGTTGCCAAAAGTTGGGTTATACTAAAAATGTATTATTGCTTGATGCCTCAAGCTAAAAATTAAATAAGAAGCTTTTATAAATGAAGACTGAAGAATTATTAGAATTTGCAGAATCAATAGTTACCCGCCAAACTGGCAAAGCTCAAACTGAATTGAAAATAAAAATATTTTGTGGTGTTTTACAAGGCAAAAGTTACAATCAAATTTCTCAATATTGCCCATGTGATTTACGCAATGCCAGAAATATTGGTAGTGAATGGTATAAGATTCTTTAGTATTTGTCTAGTTGGATAAAGTCGCCAATTTTAAAGTTGGTAAAGGTTGATAAAGGTTGCCAAAAGTTGCCAAAAGTTGCCAAAAGTTGGGTTATAGTAAAAAGGTATTATTGCTTAAGGCATCAAGCTAAAAATTAAATAAGAAGGTTTCATAAATGAAGACTGAAGAATTATTAGAATTTGCAGAGTCAATAGTTACCCGCCAAACTGGCAAAGCTAAGACTGAATTACAAATAAACATATTTCATGGTGTTTTACAAGGCAAAACTTACGAGCAAATTGCTCAAGATTGCCCCTGTAATTTAAGCACTGCCAAAAATGTTGGTAGTGAATGGTGTGAGATTCTTTCTAAGGCACTTGGAGAAATAGTTGGTAAAAGAAATGTTGTGCGAGTATTAGAGAAAAAATTACTTACTCAAAACTCCTCTATATCACCAACAAATACTCCCAGCAAATCTAATAAAAATCCAAGGGATAACGACCTAATAAAAACTCAATTTAGATCAGACATGGGAAAAAGCGAGTGATAACTTCTGGAGATGGTGCTATTGGCAAGATGATTTTTGCTCAACCCTAAATAACAGGGAACGGATACGTTTCTCAAGTACAATTTACTGCATCTAGATGAGAGATTTTATTTCAAAAAAAAGGTAATTAAAAAATCTGGGTAATATCAATTTACATATTCTTGAAGAAAGAGAAAATGTTGGGAGCGATTTAAGAGATTTTAGTAAGTTTTGTCTACCAGATATTTCTGGAAATCATCGGGCATTTGATTTGTTAGATCAGACATGGGAAAAAGCGAGTGATAACTTCTGGAGATGGTGCTATTGGCACTTCGGTTTTCGCTGAAGTTTATCAAGTTCAATGTAGTGCATCTAGATGAGAGATTTTATTTCAAAAAAAAGGTTAATTAAAAAGTATGGGTAATGTCAATTTACATATTCTTGAAGAAAGAGAAAATGTTGGGAGCGATTTAAGAGATTTTAGTAAATTTTGTCTACCAGATATTTCTGGAAATAATCGGGCATTTGAGTTGTTATATCAGACATGGAAAAAAGCGAGTTATGACTTCTGGAGATGGTGCTATTGGCAAGATTATTTTCCCTAAACCCTAAGTAAAAGGGAACGGATACGTTTATCAAGTTCAATGTAGTGCATCTAAATGAGAGATTTTATTAAAAAAAAAAGGTAATTAAAAAGTATGGGTAATGTCAATTTACATATTCTTGAAGAAAGAGAAAATGTTGGGAGCGATTTAAGAGATTTTAGTAAATTTTGTCTACCAGATATTTCTGGAAATCATCGGGCATTTGATTTGTTAGATCAGACATGGGAAAAAGCGAGTGATAACTTCTGGAGATGGTGCTATTGGCAAGATGATTTTCGTTGCGGACAAATAGTTTTATCTGCTGCTAAGACTATTAATAATACTGTAGTAGAAGCTCAGTTGTTAAGTGAATTAGGATGGCTTTATTTAGAATGGCAAAATTTCACAAAAGCCGAAGAATATTTCCATCGGGCATTACAAAATTATCAATTACTAAAAGAGCCAATCCAAGAGTCAAAATTATTCCGTTATTTAGGAGTATTATTTCATCGCCAAGATGATTTTAGTTCAGCTCTAAATTATTATCAAAAGTCTTTGCAGATAGTAGTTGATGAAAATTCCAAAAATCAAGCCGAAAAAAGTTATATTTTGCTCCAATCAGAAGCAGAACTGCGGAATGTCTTAGGTAGCTGTTATCTCAGTTTCAAAAACTTTGATGCAAGTTACCAAGAACTAAATTTATCATTAGCAAAATATCGGTCATTAAGAGATAGAAATAACTATTATCAAACAGCTCCTTTGCTTAACTTAGGAGACGGGCATTTTGCCAAACAAAGTTATTATTGCGCTCAACAATACTATCAAGAATGTCTGGAATTAAGTAGGGAAATTTCTCGTCCCGATATGGAGGCTGGTGCATTACTAAAACTTGCTGAATTAGCTAAAGCTCAAGCAAATAATCAACAAGCTTTGCAATTTGCTATTGAAGCAGAAAAAGTTGCTGGTACTGAAATAATTTCAGTCAGAGAAAAAGCAGCTCGTTTCAAAGAACAAATTATTTACAGCAATTTTCCTGCACGGTAGACTACAGTAGGGACGTTCCATAGAACGTCCCTACGGGGTTTTGGTTGTGACGATGTGGTTTATCAATCTGAAAAGCGCTGTAAGCATTCAGCTCTTAGCAGTCAACTATCAGCAAATAATGAATAATTCCTTCTAAGATTAAAGGAGCTTACTTTGGCAGTAACTTTTAATTCTATCTCAATTTCAAGGGTTGCTTTTACTTCTTCCTCTTATTAGTAGTTGATAGCTGAATACTTACCAAATTATTACTAATAAATTCAGAACCTCAGATAATATTTAAAAATTGAAATGATTATACTTATTGCTCGGAATTGAATCTCAATATTTCTAACTGCAATAAAGGTAGAAGCAACCAACAAAAAACACTAAATATAGTACAAAGAATAACCAGCCAAGAAAAACTCATTCCTTTATCCCATAACCACCCACCTAATATAATTCCTGGAGTACCAGCAAAATTCCAAACAGACATTAATAAAGCATAAGCAGTTCCTTCTGCATTTTTAGGACAACTACGAGCTGCTATTTCTAAAGCCCCTAGAGTAGCAATAACATCTGTAATACCGCAGAATATCCAAATTAATATGGCACTTTGTTCGTTGCTTATAAATATAAGAGCTATAGTATTTGTAACTTTAAGTGCCATACAAAAATTTAAAAGTATAGGTAAAGGAAACTTGGGAGCAAAAATTCCAAATAGGGTAGCTCCAATAGCAATTGATATAGATATTAAAGACCCTAAAATTCCTAAAAATTCAGCACTAAAATTTAGGATATCCCGTTGATAATAAAATAGACGGGGTTCTGGACGACAGCGAAAGCAAGTAATAAAAATAATTACTGTAATAAATTTCCATGATTTTATAGCTAACCACAAACTATTAATACTAATTTTCCAAGAATTTTTTTCTAATGGTACTTTGGGTTCAGAAAGTATTGTTAAAGCAGCTATTAAACCAGCTATAGGTACAAAAGCAGTAATCAAAAAAGCTATAGATAAATTGTAAACATTCAGCTATTAGCGGTCAGCTATCAACTTTTTAATAGACATCTCCAGAAAAGAGGGAGTAGGGAGTAGAGAATAGGGGGAAAGAATTGATAATTGCTGCGGGATAATTGATTTGATTTTTTATGATTGGAGATGTCTAATGAATAAAGCAAGCGTTCATTTAATTTCTACTACATTCTCAACCAGAGATTCGTACTCTGAAGCTTTGATAAAATTGCTTTTTTCTCCTTTAAAGGTAATAAAGCTGATAGCTGATAGCTGACTGCTGAATGCTTACGATAAATTAGCATTTTGGGCTACCCATCCACCCAAATAATACATTAATGCTCCACCCAAACCCCGTGCAGCCCATTGAGATGCTTGTAATACAGATACTTGCCCTCTCAATTTGCCTTCAACAACCATTAACTTATCAGTAAGAACATCTGAAAAAGAAATACAAACAGAAATAACTACTAAACCAATTAGCAGAATATAATTTTTATAGTTGAGAAATTTACTTAGATAAAAAAGTACGATCGCTGCCACACTATAGCAAACTATAAAATAACTTTTGAGGCGATAACCAAACAGAGTAAAACTATCAGCAATTAATCCCAAAACTGGTTTGAGAAACCAGGGGAAAGCAGCTAAACTTAAAAAGGCTGTTAACTCTGCTGCTTTGAAATTAAGATTTTCTTTGAGATATAGTTCTAGGGAGATACTAAAAATTCCTGGATTACTAACATAGGTTTGGATAAAGTAAAACATCGCCATTAAGAAAATTAGTTTTCTCATCACCTAAATTACCTAAGTTTTTCACACAGCGATAATGCTCCACACCACAGACACGATCGCTATCAAATTTAAACTCCTTGTCTTTTAAGGCGAAATGTTTTTAGAGGGTTGCTCGCGCATCCCCGTGATAAAAACAACTTCTGTACGTCGCCAAGGAGACGGCTCCCCTATCTGACTTTAATTTGACTTCTGACTTCCTTAACTTGGTTGCCGAAACTCATAAATATCCTTAATTACCTGCACCCAACCATCAGTAAAAGCCTCAAGTATCCGATCGCCTTTTTCCTTAGTCGCCACTTTTGCATCACCCAACACACCACTACGAGTCAACTCTCGCGTCAACCAAGCAAAAGGCAAATTTCCCTCCATACTCAACATACTATCTTCTGGCAAACCTCGAGGATATTCACACACCGCCTTATCCATCCTTACCACATCTGGCAACATGGATAGCATCATACTGGTTTCGACATCTCCAGCATGAATCCCTAATTCCATTTCCTTCTGGGTGAACAATTCCTCACAAGGATTAGGTACGCGCCAAGCTAAGAGCGGGAACAGTAAAAAATCCTCATATTTTTGGTGCAAGTCTCGCGCCACAATCTCAATAACTTGAGGTTGCCCACCGTGGGCGTTTAAAAATACTAATTTACGGAACCCAGAGCGATAGATACTTTCTGCTGTTTCTGTCAAAACAGCCATTAAAGTCTGGGCGGTGAGGGTAATAGTGCCTGGAAAATGCCAATGTTCGTTAGATTTGCCGTAATATTGGGTGGGCAAGGCGTAGGCGGGAGTATTCCGATCTAGTTTAGCGAGTGCTTTGCCAGTGACATAAGTAGCGATCGCTGAATCAACAATTAAGGGTAGATGGGGTCCGTGTTGTTCAATCGAACCTACTGGTTGAATAATTACTACATTTTCTTTATCTGGCATTGTCTCAATATCTTGCCAGGTGAGATAGGGAAAAAATCTTTCTGGTGGAATGAAATTGTGCATCTTAATTCCTAAGTTATTTATAATCTTCGTTGTTAAATTTGAATCTATTGGGGTACTAATTTTAGAAGCATGGTGTCCTGAGTAGCGAACAGGCAAGGGAATAGTGCCTAGGTTATGCTTCTAAACAACAAGGAAATTATCAAATCTTAATTTGTATAGACTGAAAAATTTAACACTTGCAGTAATTTCAGGAGACTATTTGACATTTGATAGTTTGCTAATTAAGCGGACATAATATTACTTCAGGTTAACGACTACTCTGTGAGATAAATAAAAAAACTCAGCAGAATATTAGCCTATCTGTTCATTTATGATAGGAATTCAGTAAGTGAGAAACACTTTTCTAATCTAGTTTTTGCTTAGGCTACTCTAATTAACTGTTCAACCTTTTGTTTGTCTGTTTTTCTGATTCTATCCTCAAATATTTCCCACATACTATTCACTCGCTCTACATTACCCTCAAAATCATACACTGTCACTGCTGCTAAGGTTTCAATCCAAAGGGTCGCTCCACAACTGTGAGGTTTTTCTGGTCGATAAACTATCCTACAAGGACCGTGAATCTCTGTTTCGTGACCTGTAGCTAAATTCTTAGAGCCTTGTTTGACAGAAAGTACCTTTTTTTTCGTATTTCGATTCTTGTGGTTATCTCTAAGATTATTTCGATTTACATTAAGAGTCTTTTTGCCACAATGCTGACGGAAACCCCAACGAGGTTTGGGGCCGCGCTTCTTACCTGAGATAATTGGCATTCCATCAAACAGAGGCATTACCCAAGTCTTACAATTGATTTTGTAAGCGCCGAGAATCCGACCTTCTTTAAGTAAGACTCGGACTCGTTGAGTAGAGATTCCTAATAGAGTTGCTGCTTCAGTTGTTCCTGCAAACATATTTTTTGAGATTTAAACAATAAATATAGTAGCATCAAACTTCTCAGAGAAGTCAAAGTAGTTCTGTAAAATTTCTTGGAAAAATCAAAATATAAAAATGAGTTATATTTTTCTATACGCAATAGTAAAGTATCAAACTCTCTTGGTGCTTACTTTTTGCTAGAAGAGCATAAATATCTTTCGTCAAACAAACTGATACTAAATGAGGTTTAGACAGAAGCTTTATTGTGAGCAACGATCTGCGTCCGCTGATCACGCTGCGGGACAAGGACGGCGAGGTCGTGACCCTGCCTAACAGCATGGAAGCACGCTACTTCATGTCCGTG
>NZ_JAAHGT010000239.1 GCF_010672385.1 Okeania sp. SIO2F4 | reverse complement strand
ATGAAGTGGGTAGCGAAGTGTTTGTAGAAATCGGACCAAAACCAGTGTTACTGGGAATGGGGCGGGAATGTTTAATGGGAACAGAAGGCCAGAAACTGTGGTTGCCAAGTTTACGTTCAAGAAAACCAGACTGGTTGCAAATACTAGAGAGTTTAGGACAATTACATTTACAAGGAGTTGAAATAAATTGGTTAGGATTTGATGGAGATTACTCTCGCCAAAAAGTAGTATTACCAACATATCCTTGGCAAAGACGACGGTATTGGATAACGGATATTAAACAGTATAAAAAATTCCTAGTCTCCGAACCTCAAAAAGTACAACAGCAAGTTCAAAGCAAGGTATCTGAACCTCAAAAAGTACAACAGCAGGTTCAAAGCAACGGAAAAAGTAACTCAGAAAAAGTCAAAATTAGATTGCCAAGCCTAAATATGGTCTCTACTCCAAAAGCAAATATACAGGAAAGACCAAAAAGAAAATTAACAGTTAAGTCTACGGCAAAATCTAAGATGACACCGCAAGAAAACCTTCAACCAGTAACTTCTCTGAAATCAAAGATCGAGACTTCAAATATTTCGACAGCAACCAGTATTAAAAATATGGATATGGATATTAATCAAATCAAAGAAACACTGAAAGAAAAATTAGCAGAAGCTCTGTATGTAGAACCTAGTGAAATAATAGAAGATCAAAAATTTATAGATTCAGGTTTAGATTCTATCATTGGAGTTGAATGGATTACTGCTATTAATCGGCATTATGGATTGGATATTAAAGCAACTAAATTATATGATTATCCAACATTGTTGGAATTAACAAATTATATTGCTGAGACTTTACAAAAACAAGAACAAGTACCTGTAGAAACACCACAAGTTAAAACAGAAACACAAGAATCTGTTAGTGACTCTGAAGAAAAATTAAAAGAAGAGCTACGCTCAATACTTAATCGAGTAGCTAAAAAAGAGTTATCTGCTCAAGAAGCAAATCAAATGATTCAAGAATTAAAAGAGCAACTTAAAAAAAAAGGTAAAAAACAAGAAGTATCACAGCCATTAAAACACGAACCTCAAAACGGAGGTCAAAAAGAAAAAGTCTTACAGCTAATTATCAAATATACCCGTGAAGTAGCACCAGAACTCGAAAAAGTTCCCCTCGGAGCAACCCATAGTCTGAAAAACTTAGGCATTGATTCAGCAAGTAGGGCAGAAATTATTATGATGATAATGGAAGATTTATCTTTAAATGTTCCACGGATTGAATTAGCTGGAGCCAACAATATAGGAGAACTGGCTGAAATATTTGCAGCTAAGTTATAAATTGCTTATGGAAAGGGAAAGCAGCGTAGATATAACGGGAATGGGTATAGTTACTTCTATTGGTCAAGGAGTAACAGCTTTCAAAGAAGCCCTATTTTCTGGCAAAACTCAATTTGATGATCTCAAACGACCAGGACGTGAAGGCGCTAAACCATTTATAGGGGCAGAAATACCCGAAATTGATGTCCGCTCTCTCCTCCCAGAATATAGTAGTCTTTTACGCACTGCCAGTTGGAGTGGACAAATAGCTACCTTAGCAGTATCCGAAGCTTGGCAAGATGCTCAGTTGGTTAATGGCAACGTCAACCCCGAACGTATTGGGTTAGTAGTAGGTGGCTCAAATGTACAACAACGTCATCAGCAAGAAATCTGGCAGCGTTATCAATCTCGTCCTCAATTTTTACGTCCCACTTATGGACTTACAGTTTGGGATACCGATATAATGGGCTTGCTATCTCAGTGTTTTCATGTCCAAGGAGAAGGTTACAGTGTAGGTGGTGCATCTGCTAGTGGAGCAGTAGCAATAATTCATGCAGCCCGTCAAATTTTAATGGGCATCACAGATGTTAGTATTGCTGTAGGCTCATTATTTGATCTCTCAGGTTATGAATGCCATGGACTAACGAATTTGGGGGCAATGGGTAGTGAACGTTTTGCCGATCGCCCAGACCTTGCCTGTAGACCATTTGACCAAGACCACGATGGATTTATTTATGGAGAAGGCTGTGGAGTGTTAGTCCTGGAGAGAAGTGACCACGCTCAACAACGAGGAGCAGTTTCCTACGGAAAGCTTATGGGTTGGGGATTTAATTTAGATGGAAACCGTAGTCCTGAACCTTCTCAAAAAGGAGAAGAACGAGCCATGAATACTGCGCTAGCAATGGCCGAGTTGAAACCAGAGGAGATATCATATCTAAATACTCACGGTACCAGTTCCCCTCTAGGTGACAAGACAGAAGTAGCTGCTTTAAAATCTGTGGGACTGAATCATTGTCTAGTCAATTCTACAAAATCTTTGACTGGTCACTGTTTAACTGCTGCTGGGGTTGTGGAAGCGATCGCTACTCTACTACAAATGAACCATAGTTTTTGTCATCCTACTCATAACTTAGTTAATCCTATAGATTATACCCTAAGTTGGGTCAAAGAAACTGCTATTCAAGCAGAAATCAAGTATGCTATAAGTAATAGTTTTGCTTTTGGCGGAATTAATACAGCTTTATTAATAGGAAAATCATAGCGGTAGTATTGCGGCGTTGGTAAATTTAAGTTAAGATTCTAAAGTAAATCTATACTTCTGTCATTGAAGTATTGAAATGTCAGTTGAATGCTTTGTAACCATAATCCACCTCCATCCTCTTCCCTCCTGGGAAGCAGAAGGTTGGTACAAACTAAGGCTTTTATGAGTTCAAGCTTCACAGGACTTACGCAAAACAACGTGTTTCTGTCATTGTGAGCGACAGCAAAGCAATCTCAAACGTGGAAATTGCGTTACTTATGCGTAAGTACTCCTTCAATGTTTATCAGAGCGCATTTTCAATTGTGAACACTGCAATTTCAGTTGCGATTGCTCCGCAACGCTAGCGTGAACGAGACCTGAATACAGCCTTGAATTTAGCTATGGCGGTCAGTGAGAGCTACGCTCGGCTAACGCCAACGACCGTGACAGTTTGTGGACTGGATAACGCCGACGTTGCCAGAATGAAGCAGGAATAGAACAGATAATCATAAATTTCTATAGATTATCATAGGTTTCTCAGAATGGTTGAGCGTTGATACCTGTGGAAGTGGTACTACCAAATATCACCGTAGAAGCAGGAAATAAACATTGAAATACCACTAAATTAATTGTGATATTTTATATCAGTTTTATAAATCAGCCTCTTACCATAAAATGAAAATAAAATCAAGGAAAACTTATGGAACAGGTTGGGATCGAAGCCCTCAATGTATATGGGGGATCTGCAAAAATAGATGTGCGAATGTTAGCAGAAGCACGTCAATTAGATACGAGTCGCTTCGATAATCTAATGATGAAAGAGAAAACTGTGGTAATGCCTTATGAAGACCCAATTTCTTTCGCAATTAACGCAGCCAAACCAATAGTGGATAGCTTGAGCGATATTGACAAAAAACGCATAGAAATGGTAATAACCTGTAGCGAGTCTGGTATCGACTTTGGTAAATCAATGAGTACCTATATCCATGCTTATTTAGGGCTAAGTCGCACCTGTCGTTTGTTTGAACTTAAGCAAGCTTGCTATTCAGGTACAGCAGGGTTTCAGATGGCATTAAATTTTGTCCTGTCTCAAACATCTCCTGGAGCAAAAGTCTTAGTTATTGCCACAGATATAACTCGGTTTTTGCTTCCAGAAGGAGTAAATACTCTGGACAAAGAAGCTGCTTTTGCGGAACCAAGTAGTGGTGGTGGAGCAGTAGCTATTTTAGTTAGTGATGTAGGTCATATTTTTCAGGTGGATGTAGGTTGTAATGGCTACTATGGTTATGAAGTAATGGATACTTGCAGACCAGCTCCAGATGCAGAAGCAGGAGATGCAGACTTATCATTATTATCTTACTTAGATTGTTGCGAAAATGCCTATCAGGAATATCAGAACCGAGTCGAAGGAGTAGACTACGAGAAAACTTTTGATTACTTGAGCTTTCACACCCCTTTTGGTGGTATGGTAAAAGGGGCACATAGAAGTATGATGCGCAAGTTAAAAAGGGCAAAACCACCGCAAATTGAAGCAGACTTTCAAAGAAGGGTGATGCCTGGGTTAGTTTATTGTCAACAAGTAGGGAATATTATGGGAGCAACATTACATTTATCCCTAGCTAGCACTATTGACAATGGAGAAATCAACGGACCTCGACGAGTCGGTTTATTTTCTTATGGATCTGGTTGTAGTTCAGAATTTTATAGTGGTGTTGTCACACCGGAAGCCAAAGAAATTCAAGCTCAACAAAGGATTTCAGAACGGTTAGGGGAACGTTATCCTTTAAATTTTGAAGAATATCAGTATATATTACATCAAAGTAACGCAGTTGCTTTTGGAACTAGAAATGTTACCATAGACAAAACACTATTTCCGAAAGTATGGCAACAAGTTGAAGGTAAGGGTAGATTAGTTTTAAAGGAAATCAAAGAATTTCACCGAGAATATGAATGGGTGTAATTATGGATTATCAAACCATAAAAGTAAACCAAAAGCTTGCTGTACTAAGGATTCAGATTTATAGACCTGAAGTCAACAACAGTATTAATGAGGAACTTCTTCAAGAATTATGGTCAGTTTACCAATCTGCTGAAGTAGATTCAACAATTAAAGTTGTAGTTATTGAAGGGTTGCCTGATGTATTTTGCACAGGAATGGATTTTCAAGACGCATCAGAAGAAAAGGATCGAGACTCAAAAGCTAATTCTGAAGCTTTTTACAAAATACTTAAACATATTTCCCTGAGTAGTAAAGTATTTGTGGCAGTGGTACGGGGTAAAGTACAAGCGGGGGGAGTAGGTATAGTAGCAGCAAGTGATATAGTTATTGCAGATGAAACTACAACATTTGTTTTATCGGAACTATTATTTGGTTTATTACCAGCTTGTGTGTTGCCTTTTCTAATTCGCCGAGTTGGGTTTCAGAAAGCCTACCGTTTATCTCTGACTACTCAACAAATATCAGCTGCAGAAGCTTATAATTGGGGATTAATTGATGAATATGGTAGTGATACTAATAAGTTATTGAGTCAATATGTTAGACGATTAAAATGTTTGCCATCCTCTGGGGTGAAAGAATTAAAAGACTATATTAATCAGTTATGGATAATAAAAGAAGAAACTCAAAATTTGGCTGTAAATAAGATTTCTAGTTTAGTAGAAAATCCTGATATTAAAGAAAAAATTAAACGGTTTCAACAAGAGGGGGTACTTCCGTGGCAAACATGAATTTCATCTGGGACTCAGCAGCAACAAACACTGGAATAGTAGAATTTATAGAATTAGAAAAAGAGATTGTCCAAATCGTGATGAAAGATGAGAAAAATCACAATTCTCTTTCTTCAGAAATGATGGGTCAATTGTATAAATCTTTTCAAAAAGTTAAGCAAAGTAAGAATTATAAAGTAGTTATATTAGCAGGAAGCAGTAAATACTTTTGTACAGGTGGTAATAGAGAACAATTAATATCGATTTTTAAAGGAGAAGGTAAGTTTACTGATGGTTTAGATGCTTTAACATTGTCATTAGATTGTCCCCTACCAGTAATTGCTGCTATGGAAGGTCATGCATTAGGAGGAGGTTTCGGTCTGGCTCTATATGCAGATTTTCTTGTGTTTAGTCGAGAAAGTTTTTATGCTAGTAATTTTATGAAATACGGCTTTACTCCAGGAGTAGGAGTAACGTTGGTATTACCTCAGAAATTAGGGGCAGAATTAGGTAGAGAAATGATGTTTACTGCTAGAAATTATAGTGGTAGAGAGCTAGCAGAGCGTGGTATTCCTTTTCCAGTTGTATCAAAAAAAGATGTGCTAAGTTATGCGCAGAAAATGGCTAGGGAAATGGCAGAAAAGCCTAGGTTATCTTTATTGACATTAAAAGAACATTTAACTTCAGAGATTAAAAATAAATTACCAAAGGTGATAGAAAAAGAGTTAGAAATGCACGATATAACTTTTCATCAACCAGAAGTAAAAACTAGGATAGAGGAAAATTTGGGATTAGAGAAAAGTGAAGAGAAATCAAGGGAAAAGGAAGCAGAAAATTTATTATCTCAGTTACAATCTGGTGATGTTTCTTTAGATTTAGCATTTTCTCAAGCTGAGAAACTTTTGCTGGGAGGTGAGGAGAACAGAAAGAATAACCGTAGTCAAAGTAACAAGATTAATACAGATAAATCTGAGGATGTATTATCTCAGTTAAGTTCAGGAGAAATATCTTTAGAAAATGCCGAAAAGTTGTTATTAGGAGTAACAGATTCAGATAAATCTGAGGATGTATTATCTCAGTTAAGTTCAGGAGAAATATCTTTAGAAAATGCTGAAAAGTTGTTATTAGGAGTAACAGATTCAGATAAATCTGAAGATGTATTATCTCAGTTAAGTTCAGGAGAAATATCTTTAGAAAATGCCGAAAAGTTGTTATTAGGAGTAACAAATTCAGAACCGATACAAAAGAATGAAGAGTTAGGGGAAGTTGGGAATACAGATATAGCTATTATAGGAATGTCATGTCGATATCCAGGGGCAAAAAACTGGAGAGAGTTTTGGGATAATTTAAAGAATGGAGTTGATAGTGTAACAGAGGTTCCTCCTGGAAGATGGGAAGAAAATAATTGGTATCATCCAGATCCAGAACATCCCGGTACTTCCTATAGCAAATGTGCAGGTTTTTTAGAAGAAATTGATAAATTCGATCCTTTATTTTTTGAGATTTCCCCAGTAGAAGCTAAGTTTATTGAGCCTCAACAAAGAATATTTTTAGAAGAAGCTTACCACGCTATTGAGGATGCAGGATATGCACCGGATACTTTCAAAGGAAAACAATGTGGGGTATTTGTAGGTGCAGCTAGCAACGGTGATTATAGTAAGTTATTGTCAATGTCAGGATTAGATAGCCATCGACTATCATTGACTGGAAATTTGCTAGCAGTTATACCAGCAAGAATAGCCTATTTCTTAGACCTGAAAGGACCAGTACTAGCTGTTGATACTTCTTGTTCTTCTTCTTTAGTCGCAATAAATCAAGCTTGCGATAGTATTCAAAAGGGAGAAAGTGAAGTAGCGATCGCTGGTGGTGTTTGTATTCTCCCAACTTCTGACTTCCAAGTAATATCAAGTCAGTTCCAAATGGTATCTCCCGCAGGTCGTTGCAAGACCTTTGACTCTTCAGCATCGGGTACAACTTGGAGCGAAGGTTGTGGTGTAGTATTATTGAAAAGCTACCGTCAGGCAATTAAAGATGGAGATAAAATCTATGGAATAATTAAGGGAATAGGAGTAAATTATGACGGTAATACTAATGGGATTAGCGCTCCAAGTGGAAAATCTCAAACACAGTTAGAACAAAAAGTTTATCAGCAGTTTGGAATTAATCCAGAAACTATAGGTTATGTAGAAGCTCACGGTACAGCAACACCACTGGGAGATCCTATAGAAGTAGAAGCTTTAACAGAAACATTTTCTAAGTGGACAAAGAAGAGAAATTTTTGTGCGATTGGGTCAGTCAAGACAAATATTGGTCATTCGGGAACAGCAGCAGGGGTTTCTGGTTTGATTAAAGCAATTTTGTGTTTGATGAATCGGAAGTTTGTGCCGTCGCTACATTATAGTCAACCTAATCCCCACATTGACTTTGAGAATAGTCCTTTCTTTGTTAATACAGAATACAAAGATTGGGAAATAGAAGTAGACAAACCAAGACGAGCAGCAGTAAGTTCCTTTGGTTTTAGTGGAACGAATGCTCATTTGGTTTTAGAGGAAGCACCAAAAAAAAGCAAAACTGAAAAGACTTTAGATCGCCCGGTTCATCTATTAACATTGTCAGCTAAGACAGAAGCAGTCGTTTCAGAGTTAGTTAATAGTTATGAAAATTATATCAAAACGAATCCAGAAGCAGACATCGCTGATATTTGCTACTCAGCTAACACAGGGCGGACTCATTTTAACCACAGATTAGCATTTGTAGCTGCAAATCAACAAGAGTTAGCAGAGAAACTCCAGAAGTATAAAGCAGGAGAAGAAGTACCTGGAATATTTTCCGGTGAACTACCAAAAAGTCTTCCTGCACTCAAAATAGCCTTTTTATTCACAGGTCAAGGTTCTCAGTATGTGAATATGGGAAGACAACTGTATCAAAAATCTCCCTTATTCCGAGAAGTTGTTGACAGATGCGATCGCATCTTGGAGAAACTGAGTGGAAAATCTATCCTCGATATTATCTACCCTCAAGATGGAGAGACATCGCTTCTAGACCAAACAGTTTATACTCAACCTGCTATATTTGTCATAGAATATGCTCTAGCTAAATTATGGGAATCTTGGGGTATTAAACCAAATGTAGTCATGGGTCACAGTGTTGGTGAATATGTGGCAGCAACAGTAGCAGGGATTTTTAGTTTAGAAGATGGTCTGAAACTAATTTCTGCTAGGGGTAAGTTGATGCAGCAGTTACCTGAAGGTGGGGAAATGGTTGCTGTGATGGCATCAGAATCAAAAGTAGAATCATTAATTGCTCCATACACAGAAAAAGTAGCTATAGCAGCAATAAACGGACCAAAGAGTACAGTAATATCAGGTGCTGCTGAAGGACTAAAGGAAATTATCAGCACTCTAGAGTCAGAAGGAATTAAAACTAAAAAATTGCAGGTATCTCACGCATTCCATTCACCATTGATGGAACCAATGTTGGGAGAATGGGAAGCAGTAGCAAATCAACTTACTTATAATAAACCACGGATACCAGTTATATCAAACGTTACAGGGACAGTAGCAGACGAAAGCATAACAACAGCCAAATATTGGGTAAGTCATGTGCGTCAACCAGTAAGATTTACTCAAGGTATGCAAGTTTTACAGGAAAAAGGTTATGAGACATTCTTAGAAATCGGACCAAAACCAATATTGTTAGGTATGGGTCGTCAATGTTTACCGGATGTTTTGGGAATGTGGTTGCCATCATTGCGCCCGAATACAGATGAATGGCAGCAGATGCTCTCAAGTTTAGGGCAATTATATACAAAAGGAGCAAAAATAAACTGGTTAGGATTTGAACAATATTACAATCCTGAGAAAGTAACGTTGCCTACATACCCATTTGCACGAGAAAGTTATTGGGCTGAAGTAAATGGATATCAGAAAGGTTGGGTTTCTAGTGGACAACGGGTCAAAGATATACATCCTTTATTGGGTCATCAAATCAACTTTGCTGGTTCACAACAAGTTTTTGAGTCGTTGATTGGGGAAGAAAATCCAGCATACCTCAAAGACCACAGAGTTTTTGACCAAGCTCTGTTACCAGCAGCAGCATACTTAGAAATAGCTACAGCGATAGGGCAAAATTATTATCAAACTCCCAATGTAGTTGTGAAAAATTTGAAGATAGAGCGGGGGTTAGTGTTGCCGGAGGGTGAACGGAAAATAGTTCAGACTATACTGACTCCATCAGACACAACTACTCAGTTTCAAATATTTAGTCAACAACAAGAGGATAATGAGGAAGTCCAAAAGTGGTTACTCCATGCTGCGGGAGAAATTGAAACTGCAACAGAGGTGAGTGAGGAAAAATTTGACACAGAGAAATATTTAGGAGAATGCAGTAATTCTATAGAAGTTAAACAACATTATCTAAAAACTCAAGAACAGGGGATTAGTTATGGTAAGGCTTTTCAAGGCATTCAAGAGTTGTGGCAAGGAGAAAATCAGGCGATCGCTCAGATAGGTATTCCTGAAGAAATCGCTCTAGGAATAGAGGAGTATAATATACATCCAGCTATATTGGATGCAGCATTCCAGGTTATTTTTAATGCTCTCCCAGAAAAAAGTGGAAGTAAGGAAACTTATTTACCAGTAGGGGTAGAGGAGTTAATTACCTATACTCAACCAGAGAAATATTTATGGGCACACGCATCAATTGCAAATGAAGAAAATGATGTTCCCCAGAAGGGAAGTTTAAAAGCGAATGTTATCTTGAGCGGTGAGAAAGGAGAAGTTATTGCCAAAATTATCGGTTTAAGAGTTAAGTTGGCAAGTCGGGAAGCTTTACTGGGAAGGAAAGAGAAAAATATTACTGACCTGTTGTATGAGATAGAGTGGAGAACTAAAGGTCGTTTAGGAAGACTACTACCACCAGATTATCTCCTGACACCAAAAGAAATTGAAGAGCAACTAAAGGCAACTGTTACAGAATTTTCTACTCAGTCAGACTTAGAGAGTTATCCAGATATTCAGTTAGATGAATTAAGTCGGGAGTATGTGTTGCAGGCAATTAATCAAATGGGATGGCCTTATAAAGCTGGAGATAAATTTAATACTGAGAATGAGGTTCAAAGATTAGAGATAATTCCAGAACAAAAAAGATTATTTAATCGAATGCTACAGATTCTTGCAGAAGATGGAATTATTTCACGGGTAACAGATAACGAGTGGGAAATGCTGCAAACCCTGAATGAAAGTCTGGTGAATCAAGGGGAGAAAAAAGGTGAAGAATTACTGAGTCAATATCCGATTGCGGAAGCCGAATTAGTGCTTTTAAATCGTTGCGGAGCCAAACTAAGTGAAGTATTGCAAGGCAAACAAGATCCTCTAGAAATGGAGTTGCCATCAGGAGATATGAAGTCATCATATCAGGAATCTATCCTGGGCAAGATGATGAATACTTTGATAGAAAAAGCAGTAGCTAAGGCGATTGAAAAATTACCCAAAGCACAAGGGGTAAGGATACTGGAGATAGGAGCAGGTAGCGGGTCCACAACCAGTTCTATTTTGCCAGTGCTACCAGCAAATAGCACGGAGTATACTTTTACAGATATCGGAACAGTTTTCACCTCAAAAGCTAAGGAAAAATTCCCAGAATATAAGTTTGTAAATTATGAAACTCTAAATATAGAGGTAGATCCAACAACTCAAGGGTTTGATGCTTATCAATACGATGTAATTATTGCAGCTAATGTTCTACATGCTACAGCTAACGTCAAAGAAACACTATCTAATGTCCGAAAACTTCTAGCACCAGGTGGAATATTAGTTTTATCTGAAATAACAAGTCATCAGCGATCGCTAGATTTAACATTTGGATTATTGGAAGGATGGTGGAAATTCCAAGATGAAATACGAGCAGATAATCCTCTACTGAATCGCTCCAAATGGCAAGAGTTATTGCCGGAAATTGGTTTTGCGGAATTTGTAACTCTGCCAGAAAATGAGGGAATACCAGAAATTTTGAATCGGCAATCAGTAATTGTTGCTCAAAATTCCCAGGTTCTACCAACATCAGAGTCCAAGAATTGGTTGATATTAA
>NZ_JAAHGT010000238.1 GCF_010672385.1 Okeania sp. SIO2F4 | reverse complement strand
CAGTTTTTTGGATATTGTGTGTTTTATGTTTTTTGTGAAGCAAAAGACGGCATACGAGGTGGACAACGTCATGTGACTGGAGTTCAGAGGTGGGCGCGGGAGTTTGGGGAGATGGGGGGATGGGGAGATGGGGGGATGGGGAGATGGGGAGATGGGGAGATGGGGAGTGTGGAAGAAATTAAAAAATATATATCCTCACCATTACCATGCAGGACTACCTAATAATTTTCTTGGAACAATGATTTTTGAGTCTCAATCAAATAAATGAAAAGAGGTTGTCTATAACTATAGCGCTATAGTTTTGACTAACTATATCCAATCAAGATTTGGGTGTCAGTCTCCACACAAACAAATTTTCCATTGATTATGGAGAAATTCCTGGGAACAATGATTTTTGACTCCAAACAAAATCCATTTGACATCCTCCCGACGCTGACCTGCACCTGCAGCACGGGATTCCCATCTATTCAAACAGACTAAGCTGTTCAAACTCAGGGCGGGTAGACGACTCACAGTTAGCTACTGATTTTCTTACGACCAGTTTTACGCCGACTCCTCGTCCGGTTTATAGTCTCGGATTGCCCACCCGCGACTATATCGAAAAGACTTGACTGAATTGAGTTTTCAAGTTCGGTTTCAGTAGAACCTCAACTTTGATTATCGGTTGAGGTTCTACTGCTTCTAATTGACTGCCAGCATTGAGAATATTAACTGCTGCATTAACATCCCGGTCATGTACAGTACCACAATTTAGGCACGTCCACTCACGTTTCATGTCGCGCAGCGAAACGTCTAGCTCTTTCTTTCCTCCTTTAAAACCGCAAACCGAACATCTCTGACTTGTAGGTTCCCATCTATCAATTACCCTAAACTCACGACCATACTTTTCACATTTGGCCTCTGTTAAAGTTCGGAATTGTCGCCAACCTAAATCACTAATTGCTTTAGATAATTTACGATTTTTGACCATACCAGAAACGTTAAGGTCTTCCAGTACAATTTCATCGTATTGTTTAGCCAATTTAGTTGATAACTTGTGCAGAAAGTTTGTTCGGATGTCTTTGACTTTGGCATGAAGTCTAGCAACTTTTAACCTACGTCTTTCACGACGGTTACTTCCTTTTTCAGTCTTAGCAAATTTACGTTGAAACTTGGCTAACTTTTTGAGATTTTGTTTTAAAGGTTTAGGTGCAAAAATTTTCTCGCCACTAGATAAAGTAGCAAATGTAGAAATTCCTAAATCTATACCTATTGAATTATTATTTTTAGGCAATATTTCGGCGCAAGTTTCAACAACAAAACTAGCAAAATATCTATTAGCAGAGTCTCTAATAACTGTTAGAGATGTAGGCTTTTTTGGCAATTCTCGCTTACCAAACTATTTTAATCTTACCTACTTTTGGTAGATATATTTTATCTTGACCAATTTTATAGTTAGCTCCTACAAATCTAGCAGTTTGCCTTTATTTTCTACCTTTAAACTTAGGAGGTTTTACTTTGATTCCTTTGCGCTTACCAGTACAACTATTGAAGAAGTTCCTATAAGCTTGGTCTAAGTCTTTAAGAGACTGCTGCAATGGAGTAGATGCAACTTCCTTTAACCAAAGTAATTCTTTCTTGGCACTTAGTTATAAATTGCTTAGTTAAGTCTACATAACTAGGTTTCTTTTGGCCATCAGTATCTAGTTGATTACAATGTTCTAAACTCTTATTCCAAACGTATCTACAACATCCAAATAATTGACTTGGTTTCTTAATTTGAATATGATTAGGATAGATACGATATTTAGATCTAGCTTTCACTGTTTTCGGCCTTTTCTTAACACTAAAGCTTGACCGCATAGCTTCCTTATTATACTATTATTGTAGCACAAAAATGTGTTAGCATTCATCCCGACACCAAATAAAATTATGGTGCGGGTCTTCTGCTAACGTTTTGATAATTTTTTCTAAATATAAATAAAAAATTGAAAACTTAATCAGACTTACGCCTGTTTCAGCCATTAATCATACACAGGACTTACCCAAGGTATGAGCTCCAAACACTACATAAACTAAGACGTTATAGTTTTTATTCATAAAATCTACTATATGTAGTGTCTTTCGTAAGTACTGATACATATACAGTAGTGCTATACTTTATAATTTTGGCGTAAGTCTTCAACAGTAGAGTAGATAAATCCTACTTAAACAGTCACACCTTCTTGGCGAGCTGCATGAGCTACCGCACCAGCAACAGCCGTAGCTACCCTAGTGTCAAATACTGAAGGAATAATATGCTCCTTGTCAAGGTCTGAAGTTTTGACTAATGAAGCGATCGCTCTAGCAGCTTCTAAGTACATTGTAGAGGTGAGGGTAGTGGCCCGACAATCTAGAGCGCCCCGAAATATGCCAGGAAATGCCAAAACATTATTAATTTGATTTGGGTAATCACTCCTACCTGTGGCCATAACTGCCACATCTCCTGTAACTAATTCTGGCTGTATTTCGGGAATAGGATTAGCCATTGCAAATACTATTGGGTCTTTGGCCATAGAACGTACCATTTCTGGAGTGACAACTCCTGGCACACTAACACCTAAGAATACATCCGCCCCCACCAAAGCATCTGCGAGGGTACCTGAAGACTCAACGGCAAATTCTTGTTTTTCTGGATTTAAACCTGTACGACTTTTTGAGACTATACCTTTAGAGTCACATAACCAAATTATATTAGCTCCTGCTTTGCGCAATAAACGAGCGATCGCTATTCCAGCAGCACCAGCACCGTTAATAACGATGCGAATATCTTCTATAGATTTTTTGACTAATTTTAAGGCATTGATTAAGGCAGCTAAACTAACTATTGCTGTGCCATGCTGGTCATCGTGAAATACTGGTATATCTAATATTTCTCTTAGTTTGGCTTCTATTTCAAAACAACGAGGGGCAGCAATATCTTCTAAGTTAACTCCTCCAAAAACAGGAGCAATATTTTTAACTGTCTCGACAATAGCATCAGTATCTTGAGTAGCTAGACAGATAGGAAAAGCATCGACTCCAGCAAATTCTTTAAATAACATGGCTTTACCTTCCATTACTGGTAAAGCTCCTCCGGGGCCAAGATTTCCTAGTCCTAAAACTGCACTACCATCTGTGACAATGGCAACTGTATTTTGTTTGATGGTGAGGTTGTAGATTTGTTCGGGGTCTTCGGCAACTGCTTTGGAAATTCTGCCTACTCCTGGAGTATAAGCCATTGATAGATCGGCTTGGGATTTGAGGGGTATTTTGCCTTGGACTGTTATTTTACCACCACGATGTAAATTGAAGGTTCGGTCATACAAATCGACTACTTTTATTTCTGGTAAAGCTTTGAGAGCTTGAACAATTTTTTCACTATGTTCTGTACTGTAGGCATCGACTGTAATTTCTCTGAGTGTGATTTGGCGACTTTGTTCGAGTAGGTCGATATAGCCGATATTGCCTCCTTCTGATGCGATGGCTTGGGTGACTTTGGCCAACATTCCGGCACGGTTAGGAGTTTCGAGGCGAATTGTTAAACTAAATGAGGGATTTGGTGTTAGTTGTACCATGTTAGGTTTGTTTTAGGTTTTAAGTCCTAAATTTTAGTTTCATCGTAGTCGATCTTAAGTTGTGATTTAGTATTTCTTGGGTTTAGTCAGGAATTTCTTCATTTCTTCATTTGTACGGAACATGGGAGAGAATCCACTCAAGATTTCTTGACAACTGATAACTGAAACGACTGATATGTTCTTGAAACCTGGACTGAAAAAATTTATCAGATTATCTATAGTAGGGAGCTTAATATTAGTTTCTATGTCTTTGACACTCGCCCGTTAAATCGCTCGATTATAACGGATGATTCTTGTTTCAAACTCTTAGCTAGGCAGAAAATCAAGCACTTCCTACCCCCGCCAGACCGTCTCCACAAGCGTTTTCTTGTACCGTGTGCCCCACGGCTATTAACCCTCTTTTCTCTATTACTTTTGCAGCAGCTACATCCCGGTTTAGTTTATAATTACCGAATTATTAATTATTAATTATTAATAATTAAATAATTTTGGTTTAAAGCCTCCCCTTGGATAGGGGAAAAAAGCGGTCCTTGGATGGCGAGGTTTCCGTTCCCTCCGGGACGCTACGCGAACTTCGAAGCTTTGCGAAGCGCAAACGCTTGCCTCTAATCTCCCAAGAGAGAAGAAATAATATTTCCTGATCTTCAATCCTCTCGGTTTTAACCTTCTTGTAATTATCAAGTTCGCCATTATCAATTATCAATTAATGAAAGTTGCTACAATTATGTTTTCTATATGACAATTTCTTTTTCTCAATATGACCACATTTAGGACACTCTTGAGAGGTATAATTCTTATCAACTTGGGCATAATACTTGCCTCACCTCCAACAAACAAAAGGTAAAACTTCGTTGATAAACTGACCAATTCCACTATCTAAAGATTGTTTTCTGACAATGCCTCTAGACCAAGAATTGAAGTTAATATCTTCAACAAAAATATTGTCAGCTAAATTACACAGTTGATGCAGCTCATTTAAAATGCCAATCACGTCTAGTGTTAGAGATTTTTTCATGCAGTCTAGCTATTCTATTCTGAAGTTTCAACCAATTATTTGACCCTTTATTTTTATGCTTCAACCTTCTTTGCCGTAATTTCAGCTTGCGCAGTTGGCAAGAGCAAAAACTTAGGAGACTTGATTAATTTTCCTGTAGAAGTAGCTAGAAAAGACTCTATTCCTGCATCTATTCCTAATGATATTTTACCTACTGGATTATCTGAGACTAATTCTGTTGAGGGAAAACTAACCAGTAGATAATAACCCGTAGCTTTTTTGACTATCCTAGCTTGTTTAGCAACCATTCCGTCACGGATACGGTCTACTTTGCCTGAATTTAATCCACCCAAGCTGTGGTAACTTGAATCTACCTGCACCTAAGCAATTCTTTAACATGGCAGGAAAAACAAAGCTTCTCAACTTTTTCTTGAATCTAGGAAAACCTTTACCTAAACTTTTCATTTCCGAAAAAGCTCTTTCTAAAGTCTTTAGAGTTTGTTGTAACACTTGAGCATTAACTGACTTTAACTTGGGATTAGTTTTCTTAGCTATGGTTAGATTTTTAGCTTGATAATTGTAATTAGGATAAGGGGCATCAGTAGGAATAATATACTCAGAAATAATTGAACAACTGTTGATTGATGACTTTCTCGAATTCAACCAGTCTTTGCGCTCTTTCAGAGCGTAATTCTACACAGTTTTGCAAACATCAAGAATTTGATTGATTTCTGCTTCTTGATGCTTGCTTGGTTTGAGTTTGTACTGATAAGTTAAAGTAATCAATTTAGTTAGAATAATTACTTCTAAATACCCTATGATTATAATAGATGCCAAAAAAGTTAGAAGTTTCTGTGGCTTTTTTGTCGCAAAAGTTGATGCTGAAATGTTTAATAACCGCTCACAAGTGGCGATCGCTCATCAAGATAATCAAACAACTTACAGTTTAGCTTTTGATTATAAGGGGGAACCTGAAGAGTTTGCTCTAATTTTACCAGTACCAGTTGTACTAAAAAAGGTAAGCATTCAGCTCTTAGCAGTCAGCTATCAGATGGATGAATGAATAATTCCTTCTCAGTAAATAAAGAGCGTACTTTGACAGTAACTTCTAATTCTATCTTAATTTTTTAATTGCTTTTACTTCCTCCTCTCATCAATAGCTGATAGCTAATAGCTGATAGCTGAATACTTACTAAAAAAGCAAGATTTAAGAGTTATTTCACCAGAACTTTTTCAACGTTTAGATGATTTTACTGCTCCTAGGTTAGTTGACTATAATTATTTTAATGGTAATCCAGCTCTCAGAGGTGGGGGAGCTAGAGCTAGATTTCCTAACCAAAATGTAAAAGTTATAGAAAGCTTCACGGTGGGAGAATATAATATTGTTATTAGTGCAACTGAGTCTAATTCTTTGGAAAGTTGGTTAAGGGAAAATCAGTATAAAATTCCTAGAAGTGCTGCTAAATATCTGCAACCCTATATTAATCAGAAACTTTTCTTTTTTGTAGTAAGAGTTAACTTAGAAGCACAAGAACAACTAGGTTTTCAAAATTTAAGACCTCTTCAGTTTACTGTGAAGAATTATCCTCAGATTATGTTACCTTTTCAATTGGGAAAAATTAACTCAGAGGATACTCAGAATATCATCGTTTATTTTCTTAGTGAAACTGGTCGTGCTGAAGTTAGTAATTATGAGAATGTAATGATTCTCAGTGACTTTGATGTGCCACTAAAGATAGAGTCAAAATTTGGCGAATTTTATCGAGAATTGTTTACTTCAACTATTCAAGCTACAAACAAAGAAATTGTAGTTATAGAATATGCTTGGGATACAGGTTTTTGTGACCCTTGTAATACAATACCGTTAAATTCTCAAGAGTTGAATAAATTGGGTATGAATTACCAAAAAACATTTATCACTAGATGACATTTACAGTATACAAAAAACACTTATAATCAGGATTTATAATTTACCGAAAAATTAAAGATTAAAGCCTCTCGTTTCAAGAATAAAAAACAAAAAAATTCCTTTTAACTAATCCTTCTATTACAGAAGAGGTAATTATTAATTATTAATTGTTAATTATTAATTATTGAAGATTACCTCCGATAAAACTTTCTATCAAGGCAGATATATCTTGTTACCAATTGACTAAAATGAAGGTAGGAAGTATTTCCAGGACAAATTTGAAATTAAAAATCCTTCTGGTAAAGTTATTTCGGAGGTTGAACTAAAAAAATTATTTGAAAAATTTTAGATATCAAAAGTATCTAATACTGGATGGAAAAATTAATCTAGATTTTGATTCGATAAATCTATAGGAAAAATTTTACACATCATATACCGTGGCAAAAATTCTTGCGTTTCATCGACACAATCTCTAGATGTTTCTAATTCCTTTCGCTCTTTGAGTGGATTTACACATATAGCAAGTTTACCTACTCCTGGCATTAGTGAAATTACTCTATTTTTGAGACTGTCAATATCTTGACCTAATTTATCTGCATCTAATATAGAAGGAGTAATAATGAAAAAAGTTTTGACTCCAAGTGAATCCGGGGCAAAGCCAAAACTACATTCATTTAATAGGGATTGAGTGGAAAAACTCAAAGCTTCATAAAAGCGATTAATTAGTGCTTGATAAAAAGATTCACTTAGGGAATGATCGTCGAAAGTCCGTCTAGATAACATGATAAATTTCCTCAAGTAGTATTTTTTTTCTGAGATATGTTAGTTTATCTTAACATTTCTTAAAATTATATATCTATGATTATCCGATCTTTATTATCTAAATCACAAAACTATAAGATAATAATTACTAATCTAACTGTCCTAAATCACACATAAGACTCAGAATTAATTTTTCTATTTCCAGCTTTTTGTAATTCAGATAGCTTGAAACTGACTATAGTAATTCTCAGGTGTTAGTCAGGAACAAAATTCTAGATTTTAGGAAACAGCGATTACTAAGAACAGGAAATAAGAAAGACAAGTTTACTTCACTATCCTCAGAAACATCATAGATAGAAACAAAGATTGTGGTAATTAAGTTTTAGTTCCTACAGAATCAAGCTGGAGTCAACAGGAGAAAAATCTAAGCAATTTACAACCGTAACTTTTGTTTGATGTCCTATATTTTTTTGACGTAAGCTACAAAAAAATACATTTATATTGCAATGGCCGTGCTAACCACCAAGAATTTTAAGTTTAGTTGCTCAAGATTCAGAATGAGTGTATCAGATATTAATGTTTTTTCTCATGGCAAAAGGCTATTATCTTTGACATCCTCCCCGGCTCTCAGGCACGGGGATTCCTACCGAGCCTTAGCTCCTCGGCGGGTTGACGTTTCATTGGCTGCTGCTACCTTGACGGTAGTCTTACGCTTGCCTCCACGTCCGTTTTTTGTCTCGGACTGTCCACCCGCGACTAATATATTTATTGCTGCATTTTCATCACGGTCGTGTTTTGCACCGCAGTTGAGACACTCCCATTCCCTTACTGAAAGGTCTAGCTTGCCACCTTTAAAACCACAATTTGAGCAAATTTGAGAGGTAGGTTCCCAACGGCTAATTACTCTAAAATCACGACCATATTTCTCTGCTTTTCCCTCTAGGAATGTCCGGAATTGTCTCCAACCTAAATCAGAAATTGATCTCGATAATTTACGGTTTTTCACCATTCCAGATACGTTCAAATCTTCTAAAACAATTGTTTGGTTTTCACGAATTATTTTAGTGGATAGTTTATGCATAAAATCCCTTCTAGTATCTTTTAACTTGGCATGAAATTTAGCCACTCTTAGTCTCGCTTTTTCATACCTTTTAGACCCCTTAGTTTTATGAGATAATGACTTACTTAACTTTCGTTAGCGCAGCTCCTCTGAAAGAGGCTACTTCTTAATTCGTTTCTTGAGTGGCTTAGGAGCATCAACCTTTCTACCGTCACTAAATGTAGCAAAAGTTTTAATTCCTAAATCTATACCTACTGAGTTATCAGTTTTAGGCAATACTTCTGGTAAAGCTTCTACTAAAAAACTGAGGAAATATCTATTAGCTGCATCTTTGATTACTGTTACTGATGATGGAGTAGCAGGTAACTCTCTTGACCAAACAATTTTCAGCTTTCCAATCTTAGCTAAATAGACTTTATGCTGACTAACTTTAAACCCACATGCATGTAAACCTAGCTGTTTGCTTTGACTTTCTACTCTTGAATCGCGGAGGTTTAACAGGTTTACCTTTTCTCTCACCTAGGGACGTTGTATACAACGTCCGTACTTTGAAAAAGTTTTGATATGCCTGGTTTAAGTCATTCAAAGATTGCTGCAATGGTATAGCAGAAACTTCTGATAGCCATTCTCTATATTCAGTCTTTTTAGCTTGAGTAATAAAAAGCTTTTGTAGCTCTGAATTAGCAGGTTTCTTTTGTCCTAATTTATACTTCTGTTGGCAGCAAGCTAGACTATCATTCCAAACAACACGGACACAGCCAAATAGCTTGGCTAATCGGTATTTTTGTCCCGGCGTTGGATAGATACGATACTTAAATCTAGCTTTCATAACCTGACTTTGAGACTAAAAATGATAACATATCTGTTGAAAAAAACAACTAAAAAGTCGCCCGCTTATGGGCGAGGCTTTAAACCCAATTTTCTGGTAAAAGTTGAAAATATCAAACATAACAATGGAACCTACTCTTGAAAAACTCAAAACTAAATTTGACAAAGCTTTAGTTAGTGCTTTTGGTCAAGATTTAGCAGGCACAGATCCAATGGTCGTTCCTGCTACTAATCCCAAATTTGGAGATTATCAATGTAATGTAGCAATGTCTTTAGCCAAGAAATTAAAGAATCAACCAAGGGCGATCGCTACTCAAATTATTGACAATCTTGACATTACTGACTTTTGTCTTCCAGCAGAAATTGCTGGACCTGGCTTTATCAATCTTAGTCTTAAACCAGAATATCTCCAAACCTGCCTAGAAACAATAATTAAGGATGAAAGACTGAATATTTCCCGGACTAAAAATCCCCAGCGAGTTGTTATAGATTTTTCTAGTCCTAATATTGCTAAAGAAATGCACGTTGGACATTTAAGGTCAACAATTATCGGAGATTCTTTGGCAAGGGTACTGGAATTTCAGGGAGATGATGTACTAAGGCTAAATCATGTGGGAGATTGGGGTACTCAGTTTGGAATGTTAATTACTTATTTACGGGAAGCTTTTCCGGAAGCTTTAACAACTGCTGATGTTTTAGATATAGGAGATTTAGTTGCTTTTTATAAGCAGTCAAAAAAAAGGTTTGATGAGGATGAAGATTTTAAGGAAAAGTCTAGAAAAGAAGTAGTAAGTTTACAAGGGGGTGTGGAGGATAGTCGTTATGCTTGGCAACTTTTATGTAATCAATCTCGGCGGGAATTTCAAGTTATTTATGATTTGCTTGATATTAAGTTAAATGAGCGGGGAGAGTCTTTTTATAATTCTATGTTGTCTGGGGTTGTGGAGGAATTAAAGAAGTTAGGTTTATTGGAAGAAAGTGATGGTGCTCAATGTGTATTTTTGGCAGGATTTATTAATAAGGAAGGTGAGCGTTTACCTTTAATTGTACAGAAGTCTGATGGTGGTTATAATTATGCGACAACTGATTTAGCTGCCTTAGTTAATCGGATTGAAAAAGAGGGGGCAACGCGATTAATTTATGTTACTGATGCTGGGCAAAGTAATCATTTTTCTCAAGTTTGGCAGGTGGCAAAAAAGGCTGGTTGGATACCAGAAAATGTAGAGGTTGTTCATGTTTCTTTTGGTTTGGTTTTGGGAGAAGATGGGAAAAAATTAAAGACTCGTTCTGGAGAAACTGTAAGGTTGAGAGATTTATTAGATGAGGCTATAAATAGAGCGCGGAATGATTTGGAAAAAAGGTTGAAAGAGGAAAATCGTTCGGAGAGTGAAGAGTTTATTGAAAATGCTGCTCGGGTTGTTGGTTTAAGTGCGGTTAAGTATGCAGATTTGAGTCAAAATCGGAATAGTAATTATGTGTTTAGTTTCGATAAGATGTTGGCTTTGCAGGGTAATACTGCTCCTTATTTGTTATACGCTTATGTTCGGGTTCAAGGAATTGCTCGTAAGGGAGAAATTGATTTTGAAAAGTTGAGAAAGGATGCAAAAATTATTTTGCAGGATGAGCAAGAGTTGGTGTTAGGAAAACATTTATTACAGTTGAATGAAGTATTGAATATGGTGGCTGTTGAATTGTTGCCTAATCGTCTTTGTGAATATTTATATGAGTTGAGTGAAAAGTTTAATAAGTTCTTTGAAAGTTGTCCGGTTTTAAAGTCGGAGGAACCTTTGCGTACTTCTCGATTATTGTTGTGTGATGTAACGGCAAGAACTTTAAAGTTGGGGTTGTCTTTGTTGGGAATTTCTGTTTTGGAAAGGATGTGATTTGTACCTCAATTTAATTTTTTGTCTCTTTCTCTAGATGAAGAGTTGAATTTAGCGAACTGAGAAAATTTGAATTTTTCAAATAGTTATTTGATAATCATAATTTAGTATGTAGGCAGGCAAAAGCTTAACAAGAAAAAGAAAACTTTTTTAATTCGGAGTTTCAAAGGAATAGTATTTACAAATTATTTGACTTTTTCCAAGGAAAATCGCTAATCTTACAGCACTAATAATTTTCAATTTTCTCATATATAGCAATTCCCAAAGTTATGAGGTACAGTTGTTTTTCTTCTTTTCTGTTCCCTGTTCCCAGTTAAGTGTTCCCTCAAACCTAAAATTTTGTACCTTACCAGTATGGGAAT
>NZ_JAAHGT010000237.1 GCF_010672385.1 Okeania sp. SIO2F4 | reverse complement strand
TTAGAAACAGAAGTCTCGATAACAACAGAAAATGAGCAGCCAGAATTTAAGGATTTTTATCAACGGGGATTGACTAAATATGAACAACAAAATTATCAATCAGCCTTAGCAGAATTCGATCTGGCAATAGAGAGAGACCCTGGTCATGCAGATGCTTATATTTATAGAGGTGATGTTAAAGACAAATTAGAAGACTATCAAGGAGCAATTGCTGATTATAATGAGGCGATTAAAATAAATTCGACCTATCCAAAAGCTTATTATAGACGAGGAAATGTACTGCGAAAAGTGGGAGATAATTGGGGAGCGATCGCCGATTATAATCAAGCAATTAGACTAAATCCAAATTATACATCTGTCAAGCATCGGAGTCATATTCATCTTGATGTAGAAGGTACAGAAAAATTACTACAGGATTAAGTCAATGTAATCATTTTTATAGAAAGATAAAATGATGATTCAATTAATTACTATTGGCAACATATGAACGGAAAAATTGATCGGCTAAAAAAAATATTTAGATAAAAAATTGGAAAAATATGTATCAAGTAGAACAGGAATTATTATCTACTATTTCAACAAAAATAAGACCTCTCCAGAAAATAGGCAACAGTGAACAGGGAGAAGTAATTGATAATTTCTATAGTAATGCTTTACTTATTGATTTTGTCAAGTTTTATCTTAAGAAAGATGTTGATAAAGCATAGCTATTACAGGAGGTACTGATAATTGTTAACTGATAACTGATAACTGATAACTGACAACTGATTATGTATACCACATCCGAAAATACAACCACAGTAATAGTAGCTTTGATTGCTCTTGGAATTCTGGGCTGGGGATATTATAGAGCTAGACCTTATGGTAAAACAGGCATTTTAGCCTGGTTACAATCAGTAGTATTAATGGCACCTTGGCTACTATTTTTTGCTCTATTTGCTGCAGGAATTTATCTCAACTTAGTATTAATTCTATTTCTGCTAATAGCTTGTACAGGATTGTACATTTATTTGGGAAGGCAACTACGAATAATAGCAGCTCAAGAAGCAGAAAATAAACCAGAGATTCAATCCATTAGTAACCCCTCAAAACCTGATTCCAGTGAAGAGAAAACTCAACTACCAAATATAGAGAAAATAGAAAACGAGGAAGAGAAAAAAGAAGAAACTCTAGAATTTATTCCTATTCCAACTGAAGACTTGCAAAAAGTCAAAGACATTTTTGGTATCGATACATTTTTTGCAACTGAAACTATCCCTTATCAAGAGGGAGCTATTTTCAAAGGAAATTTACGGGGAGATACAAAACAAGTTCATACTAAATTATCAGCAAAATTGGCAGAAAAACTGGGCGATCGCTACCGACTATTTTTATTGGAAAGTCCAGAAGGCAAACCAGTAGTTATCATTTTACCAAGCAAAAATGACCCATTACCTGCCACTACATCCCAAAAAATTCTGGCAGTTATTCTATTACTTGCGACTATTGCCACCAGTTTTGAAGCGGGTGGGTTGTTGTTAGGGTTCGACTTTTTCAACCAACCCATGAGATATCAAGAAGCATTACCTGTTGTCATTGGTCTGTGGATAGTTTTGGGCGGTCACGAAATAGCTCACCAAGTCTTGGCAAAACGTCACAATGTTCGCTTTAGTTGGCCGTTCTTTCTCCCCGCTTGGCAAATTGGTAGTTTTGGTTCTGTTAATCGTTTCGAGTCCACGATCCCTAACCGAAAAGTGTTGTTTGATGTCGCTTTTGCTGGACCTGCTGCAGGAGGAATAATTTCTTTGGCAATGTTATTAGGAGGTTTGTTACTTTCCCACGAAGGTAGTCTGTTTCAAATGCCATCCGAATTTTTCAGAGCTTCTGTTTTGGTGGGAAGTTTGGCGCGAGCGATTTTAGGTCCGGCAGTAAATCAAAATATAGTAGATGTTCACCCACTGGCAATTATGGGTTGGTTGGGTTTAGTTATTACAGCAATTAATCTGATGCCAGCGGGTCAGTTGGATGGTGGTAGAATTGTTCAAGCAATTTATGGTCGCAAAGTTGCAGGTAAAGCAACATTTTTCACTTTTATAGTCTTGGCGATCGCTTCTTTGGTTAATCCTTTGGCGTTGTATTGGGCGATTATTATTTTGGTATTACAGCGAAATTTAGAGCGCCCTTGTTTAAATGAATTAACTGAACCGGATGATGCGCGAGCTGCTTTGTGTTTGTTAGCTTTATTTTTGGCGATCGCTACTTTGTTCCCTCTAACTCCAGCTTTAGCTGGTAGGTTGGGTATTGGTGGTTAAGTCTTTACTGAATTAGAGTATGATTTTTCTGTAGGAAGACCGTTAAAAATTGAGGCGTTGCTGAATAAAATTATGATTTTACCGAAAAATTAAGGTATAAAGCGTCTCCATTCATGAAAAAGCGGTCGGAAAGCGGAGCATTCCCTAAGGATGGGAAGCATCAGAAACCTAGCCAGATCCAATCTCCCCTTGAGAAGAAAAAAAATTCCTTGAGCGCCAATCCTATCTGTTATAAGAAGAGGTAATTATTAATTATTAATTGTTAATTATTAATTATTGAAAGGAATCAGGAGTTAGAAAGGAACTTTTTCCGCGCCAGTTAGAGGGGAAATAGGTCTGCTTTACACATTATAAATTTAGGAATTTCATACCGTCTTTCAGCAACGCCAAAATTGAAAAATTAAGAATGGTTCAATCTCCAGAATGCCATTATCATCAAATTCATAAAAACGGAATCAAACAAGATAGCTAGTAGTTTGTTGGAGAAAAAACCTGAATGAAGTCATAATGGGAAGATAAATTATGAATAACATTGATGTCATTAAGCGCCTTTATCAAGCATTTTCCGAAGGTGATATTGATTCAGTATCTGCATTGCTAGATCCCTCTATAGAGTGGATTGAATCAGATGGAATTCCTTATGGTGGTGTTTTTAAAGGATATGAAGCAGTTTTAAATGGAGTCTTTGCCAAAATTGGAGCAGAGTGGGATAACTTTACAGCTCATGTAGATGAGTTTATTGATGCAGGTGATATTGTAGTCACCCTTGGAACTGACAGTGCTATCTATAAAGCAACTGGTAAGAAAATGATAGCACCGACTGCTTCCATCTGGACATTGAAAAATGGCAAAGTAGTAAAGTTTAGACAATATATTGATACTTTGGCAGTCGTCAATGCGATCGGGTAATCATAGAACCCATTTGATATTTTTGCAAAGGTATGTACTTTTGGGATAGGAGTCAGGAGTCATATCAAATCCGGTAGCATTAGTGTAATTAGATGAAGAGTGTGGGGAGCATGGGAAGGGTGGGGAGATGGAGAGATGGGGATATCTAGAAAGATTTGGCAATGGTTAAAGATGAAACATTTTTTTTATACCCAATTAAGCGGATTTGATATCAGGAGGGAAAAGGAGGAAGTTTTTTTCTCACTAATTATCTGGAGATGATATTATTACTATTTTTATCCCTCCTATACTCCCCCAGCTCCCCCGCTCTCCCACCCAATCAGATGTAGCAAAATTTTTGATATTTGGTATAAGTCTTGATTTAGTTAAATAATAAGAATAACTATGATTTCACAGACACAACTAAATTTAGAACAGTTTTTAGCTCTTCCAGAAGGGGATATTACTTATGAATTAATTGACGGAAAAGTACAACCTAAAATGTCTCCCAAAAGATTTCATTCTCGTTTAACAGGTACTCTTTATCTACTTCTTAGTAACTGGAGTAAATCAAAAGGTGAAGTAGGAATAGAATGGGGAGTTACTCTCTCAAAAAATGGAAAAGATTGGGTTCCCGTACCCGATTTGTTATATATTTCTTATGAGAAATTACCCCTAGAAAGATTTGAAGATGAACTGTGTCCGTTTCCTCCTGAATTAGCTATTGAAATTATTTCTCCCGGTCAATCTTTTGGGGATTTAAGTGAAAAAGCTACAGATTATTTGAATGCAGGAGTTTTTAGGGTTTGGATTGTTGATTCAAAAGCAAAAAGCATTACTATTTTTTATCCTGATGCTCCACCACAAACTAAACGAGGAAAAGAGAATTTAGCAGATGAAATTTTGCCAGAATTAGAAATAACTGTTGAACAGGTTTTTCAGCAAGCAGGGTTAGTTTGAAGTCAGAAGTTTGAAGTCAGAAGTCAGAAGTTATAATTAATACCAAATCCGGTTATTAAAAGTACCTTTTATGTTCAAAAATGATTCACCCAGTGCGAGCTAGAAGCTCGCGAATATTTTTCCAAATTTTTCCTATTTCCTATTCCCTACTCCCTACTCCCTAAAAAAAATAACACTTACTGTTGATTTAAAAAATATAGCTGCTGCTTTACCAATTTTTGTTGAACCCGAACAAAAGGAAAAATTTTTATTTGTCTTAGGTGCTTTGATAACCAGATTAATTAGTTTGAGAAAAGGTGCTGAAATTATGGAAATTGATGCTGAGGAATTGTTGCAAATCTTAGATTTATTAGGCATTAAATTTTCCTATCTTTCTTCAGAGGATATAGAGCAAGAACAAAGGTGGTAAAAATCTTGAAAATTATGATTAATTCATCTCCTATCATCTTTTTAGTGAGGTTGCAAGTTTTAGAATTATTTATTAACAACAATGATGAATTTTACACAACACCCTCTGTAGTTACTGAAATTAATGCTAAAAGTGATGAAATTAGTCGTGCATTAACTCCTATATTATCAACAGAAAAATTAATCGTACAAAACACTAATTTAACTTCTTTATTTAATCGGTTAAATACAAGTTTGGGGCGGGGTGAATCAGAAACTATTGCTTTGGCTATAGGACTACAAGCTGACTTTGTAATTTTAGATGATTTAGCTGCTAGAAAAATGGCTACTAATTTAGGATAAAATGTGAAAGGAACTTTAGCTATTTTGAAAAAGTTAGCTATGGAGGGAAAAATAGAGATAGGTAATAAAGATGAATTTTATCAAAATTTAGTCAAAATCAAATTTAGAATTTCCCGCTCTATTTTTGATGTTGTATTTAGTGATATTTAGGATATAAATTGAACTGAAAAAATACTATTTAGACAGGGTAAAAATTCGGGAGCAAGATGCTCCCACCCTCAATCAGATTTCAAAACCTCTAGCTTCTTCAACTTGAAGAGTATCCGGCGTTAAATGTCGCCATCTAAACCTTTGAGAAAATTCATGTGACTTCCCTTCCACTACATCCGCTGCAATTTCTCCTAATAAAGGTGCCATTTTAAATGCATGACCGCTGCCACCACTACTAACAGAAAGACCTTTAATTTCTGGATGGTTATCTATCCAGAAATGTCCGTCAAGGGTATCAGTATATAAACATCTGCGAGTATACACCAAAGATGCATCTGCCAATTGGGGGAAAGTCATCTTCAAAAAAGACCGCATATTTTCCACTTCATTATCCTGAATTCGGCGATCGCTATTTTCCGGATGAAGAGGTACGCCAATAGAATGTTTAGCTATCTTGACAACACCATATTTAGGTAAAAAGGGAAAACCATACCACCCCGAATTAGAAATATCGGCAGCAAAAACACTCAAATAAGGTGATGAAAAATATTTGGAATTTTTAGGTCTTAACCAAAACACGGGATGACCAGTTACTTTCATGTAAGGTTGTAGCTCTGGCAAAAGATAGGGAGTATTAGCACCTGCTGCTACCAGCGCATGACCACATTGAAAGGTATTTCCCTCTCTAGTTTTGACTCCTTGTAGCTTTCCATTTTCCACAATAAAAGTTTCTGCGGTTTGTCTTTGATAAATCTCTACACCTAAAGAACTAGCATACTCAGTCAATTTTTCCACTACCAAGGAAGATTCTACATAACCTGCTTTGGGATTGAAATTAGCATCTATATAAACCGAGGTATTCACCACGGGAAAACGTTCTTGAATACTTTCAGCATTCATTCTATCTGGCGAATAACCACTTTCGACAAGATTTTGATAACTTGATTTTTCAAAGCTGTGGCGATCGCTTTCTATTTTATCTTTGCACAGCATTAAAAAACCTACCTCGTGGTACAACTCTTCCCCGAAAAGTTCATTCCATTCTTTCCATCGGTCAATACATATTTCTGCCATGCGGAAATATTCTTTATCGCTACCATATTCCATACGCACAACTTTAGTAATATCAGTAGAAGCTGCCAGATGATGGGGAATGGTGTCTGGGTTAATAATCGCCACTTTATATTTTCTTTTTGCTAATTCTACGGCAGCAGTGATACCAAAAATGCCGCTACCTACAATTAGAAAATCATACTTTGTGTTGGGATTTTTCATTGGTTTCTATTGATTTTGTTGGAAATATCAACTGTGTAATTTTCCTCTACTTTAGGATTAAATCAAATTAACTGAAAAATTCCTCCCTCTACTCGATCATTTTTTATGTCAACTTTTGATAATTATTCTACTTCATAGTTAAATTCTACCTGACTCTGCTTAATTACCGAATAATTATTAATTATTCGGTAATTAATTAAATAATTCAGGTTTAAAGCCTCCTCTTTCAAGAGGAAAAAAAGAAATAATATTTCCTTATATTCAATTCCCGAACGGTTTTAATCTTCTTGTAATTATCAATTATCCATTATCAATTATCAATTAATGAACTCCTCTAATATATGATCTAAAGATCCTATTTCTACACCATGGTAAAAACGTTCTATGATAGTTGGCAAATTAATTATTTCTTCTATACAATTCATGTACTTCTCAACTACTATATTCACAGAGTATTGTTTTTGTGCGTTTTTTCTAATTTTTTCCAGTAATTTATCTGTACTTTCAGTAGATTTGATGAAATATAGGATATTTTTCTATTTTATCAATATCTAAGAAAAACTTTTTAAAATCCATTGTTTCTGTAACCTGAAAAAATCTACCTAATGGTTTCATTTAGATTTCCTGCCTAATCTTTGAGCAACCACAGATGTAGTAAATGTTCCAGCAAATAAATCTAGAATTAAATCTCCAGGATTACTACTTGCTTTAACTTTCTCTAGCAGAAGTCCCCCACCATAGTTAACTTGGTGTCGGGATTCAGGCGTTATTTTTGAATCATTTTATCTACTTCTAAGCGCTTATCTTCAACATCATTAGGTAAATTATCTATGAAATCACTGATTACTTGCGTCATTGTTTTTTGTTTTTTGACTGCATATAACCTCAACTTATCTAATCTTTCTTTAGTTATTCGACAATGTAATGATTCTTTCATAATTATATGTTGCAATTGTGTATACAAACTATTATAATATCAGGTATGGTCGAAAGGGAAAAGAAAGATGAGAATGGCTTACCAATATAAACTACGTCCGACAAAAGAACAAGTAGAAAAAATAGATAGAACTTTAGATATGTTGCGATGTCAATATAACTATATGTTGGCAGAAAGGTTTAATTGGTGGGAGCAGAATCGTTGCCCGATTAATGCTTGTCCTTTGATATGTCATCTTCCCGAATTAAAAGACCGACCAACAAGATTTAGTCAGCAAGCATCATTAACTCAATTAAAGATAGATAGACCTTGGTACAAAGAAATACATTCTCAAGTATTGCAAGAAGTACCAAAAAGAGTTGAATTAGCTTTTGATAGATGGTTAAAAGGTGATGTTAATGGTAAGCGTTTAGGCAAGCCCAGATTCAAAGGTAAAGGTCAGTACAAAACATTTACTTATCCTCAGTTTAAACAACATCATTTTGTTAATAACAAGGTCAAACTATCTAAAATAGGAGATGTAAAAGTAATTGTACATAGACCTATTCCAGACGGCTTTATTATTAAAACAGTATTAGTTACTAGAAAATATAATGGCTACTTTGTTACTTTTAGTTTAGAAGATAAGTCTGTACCCGAAATTAAACCAGATATTAAACGAGGTAAAATAGTAGGCATAGATGTGGGTCTAATAGACTTCTTTGTGACTTCTGATAATGAGTCTGTACCTGCTCCTAAATATTTGAGAAAGTCAGAAAGGAAACTCAAGTCAGCTCAAAGGAAAGTATCTAGAAGAAAAAAAGGATCTAAGCGTAGGCAAAAAGCTATTAAAAAATTAGCCAATAAACATAGAAAAGTAGCTGATACTAGGAAATATTTTCACTTTAAAACTGCTAATAACTTACTATCTAAATATGACATAGTAGCAGTAGAAAAGTTGAATATTAAAGGTATGGCTAAATCTAGATTAGCTAAATCCGTACACGATGCAGCTTGGGGTCAATTCAATACTATATTAACTAACAAAGCTGAAAAAGCTGGTCAGTTAATAGTTGAAGTAAAACCTCATAGAACATCTGTTGAATGTAGTAGATGTGGTTATAAAGTTAAGAAAACTTTGGCTCAAAGACAGCATGATTGTCCTAACTGTAATCTATCAATTGGTAGAGACTTAAATGCTGCAATTAATATTAAAAATAGAGCTAAAGTATTGATTAAAGACTTACTGCCACCAATCAAGTTTGAAGCTTATAAAGGTACTCAATTGAGCCTCTGAATGAAATCAATTGGAAAGGAAGGGCATTCCTTGCTAGCTCAATCAATGTCTACATAGTAGAGTCGTTGAGAAGCCCGCTTTGTAGCTTGTCTCAAAGTCGGGAGTATGTCACAAATATCAGAATTTTTGATTCTACGCAACCTCTATATAAGCTGAATAAAATGAATTAAATTAATCAAACCTATTCCTCGTATACTTTACCAAGTGGGATAGAAAAATATTTTCTCAACACCAGATTTTGGAAATTTACAATACCTGCGACAAAAACTTGCCGGTACGCTCTTCTTTCGGGTTTTGGAAAAATTCCTCTATCAGTTATTAGTTCAGTTAAGGTTTCAAACCTCTAAAATTATGCAACCTTTTGAATTTTGAATTTTGAATTTTGAATTTTCACTCCTACAATATCTGCGACAAAAACTTGCGCGTACGCTCCTCTTTCGGGTTTTGGAAAAATTCCTCTGGGGTCGCCTCCTCTACCAACAACCCATCCGCCATCAACACAATTCTATCTGCCACCTCCCGTGCAAACCCTACCTCGTGAGTCACCACCACCATCGTTATTCCCGAATCTTCTGCCAAACCCCGCATAACATCCAAAACTTCCCGCACCATCTCGGGATCTAATGCTGAAGTCGGTTCATCAAACAACATAATTTTCGGCTGCATCGCTAAAGCACGAGCGATCGCTACCCTTTGTTGCTGACCCCCCGAAAGTTGACCAGGGAATTTTTTCGCCTGTTCCAAAATACCCACCCTTTCCAAAAGTTGCATTGCCACTTCTTCCGCCTTAACTTTTGGCCATCGACGCACCCAGATCGGAGCTAAAGTCACATTTTGCAAAACTGTTAAGTGAGGGAATAAATTAAACTGCTGAAATACCATCCCCACTTCCCGTCGAATAGCCTCAATATTTTTCAAATCGTGGGATAAGTTAATACCATCAACAATAATGCTACCTTTTTGAAATTCCTCTAAAGCATTAAAGGTACGGATAAAAGTTGATTTACCAGAGCCACTTGGCCCCATAATTACTACTACTTCCCCACGTTTTACTGTCAGACTGACTCCACGGAGAACATGAAAATTATTGCTGTACCATTTCTGGACATCTGTAGCAATAATTCCTATATTGGCATCTATTAGTGCTTCAGTTTTGTTTATTTCTGCTTGTGTCATTTTCATCTTTAGGAAATAGGAAATAGGGAATAGAGATTAGTATTAAACTCTATCCCAGCATTCTTAAAAGTGCTGTTAATGTAAATATTTTAGGTAGGACTTACAGAGCTACAACGTATTGGTTGTGTGTCAGCAAAGTGTGGGATTCGTCAAGTATGGCTGGCCGATATAATCTAAAAACACTGATATATAAAGGTTGAGCACCCACATGGGAGCCACAAAAGTGCAAATTTTTCAGCCTTTAAGACTAAAAAGTTAGGATAAAAGGCAGACTTGCACAAAAAGATACAGGTAAAATTATTCCTCCTACTTTTTGATGTTTCTCCACACGGACCACACGGACCACACTTCCTTGATGCACTACCAACGTATTTTCGTCCGATACGACCGACAAGGTTTGCGGAGCAGTCCGTCAGGATAGTAATCTCAAACCCTAGTTTTTCGTACCTCATGCGCAAGTCCTGTTAGGTTAACTAATTCTAGCAAGATGTAGGAAATTTCAAAGAATACAATTTTTCTAAACGTGAAATAAAATTGACCTTACCTCTAACTTTTAGTGCTTGAGAAAATGAAACTACTATTTCTCCATACGCAATAGTCGGAAAATTTCTCACCCAGACTCCGAGTCTGAGTGCTTCATAAAATGAATATGACTATTTCTTTCTCCATACGCAATAGTTGGAAAAATTTCTCACCCAGACTCCGAGTCTGAGTGCTTCATAAAATGAATATGACTATTTCTTTCTCCATACGCAATAGTCGGAAAATTTCTCACCCAGACTCCGAGCCGGAGGTGCTTGATAAAATGAATATAACTATTTCCCCATACGCAATAGTCGGAAAAATTTCTCACCCAGACTCCGAGTCTGAGGTGCGTCATAAAATGAATATAACTATTTCTCCATACGCAATAGTTTTTCTCCATAGGCAATAGTCGGAAAATTTCTCACCCAGACTCCGAGTCGGAGTGCCTCATAAAATGAATATGACTATTTCTTTCTCCATACGCAATAGTCGGAAAAATTTCTCACCCAGACTCCGAGCCGGAGTGCTTCATAAAATGAATATAACTATTTCCCCATACGCAATAGTCGGAAAATTTCTCACCCAGACTCCGAGTCCTAGGTGCTTCATAAAATGAATATAACTATTTCCCCATAGGCAATAGTCGGAAAATTTCTCACCCATACTCCGAGTCGTTGGATGCTTCATAAAATGAATATAACTATTTCTCCATACGCAATAGTTTTTCTCCATACGCAATAGTCGGAAAAATTTCTCACCACACTCCGAGTCCGAGGTGCTTCATAAAATGAATATAACTATTTCCCCATACGCAATAGTCGGAAAAATTTCTCACCACACTCCGAGTCCGAGGTGCTTCATAAAATGAATATAACTATTTCCCCATACGCAATAGTCGGAAAAATTTCTCACCCAGACTCCGAGCCGGAGTGCTTCATAAAATGAATATAACTATTTCCCCATACGCAATAGTCGGAAAATTTCTCAACCACACTCGGAGTCTCTGGGTACTTCATAAAATGAATATAACTATTTCTCCATACGCAATAGTCGGAAAAATTTCTCACCCAGACTCCGAGTCCGAGGTGCTTCATAAAATGAATATGACTATTTCCCCATACGCAATAGTCGGAAAAATTTCTCACCCAGACTCCGAGTCCGAGGTGCTTCATAAAATGAATATAA
>NZ_JAAHGT010000236.1 GCF_010672385.1 Okeania sp. SIO2F4 | reverse complement strand
TTAGCGACACTTTCAACTGGCGAGGTTTTTGTTGGTGCTAAATCCTATAGAAAGTTAGAAGCTAAACTATCGAGACTACAATATCTGAACAGACATAAAACTAAGCTATCTAACAACTGGAAAAAAGCTTCTCTCAAGATAGCTAAACTACATAGCATGCAGGGCCAATATCAGAAAAGATACATTACATAAGTTGACAACTTACTTAGCCAAAAACCACGGCATTATAGTAATAGAAGACTTAAATGTATCAGGAATGATGGCAAATCACAGCTACGTTGCATGCAACGTAGCTAAGGCTGTTGCTGACATGGGTTTTTATGAGTTTCGTAGACAGTTAGAGTACAAGTGTGAGTTATACGGTTCTGAGCTGCTATATGTGGATAGATGGTTTCCTAGTTCTAAAACCTGTAGCAGGTGTGGAACTGAATCGCGAGTCTCTGTTTTTATCAGAGCGTGTAATCAAATTGCGAAAACTGCAATTTTAGTTGCGAACGAGACTTGATAAGAGCGTTAAATTTAGCTATGGCGGTTAGTGAGAGCTACGCTCCGCGTTCCGCGAACGCCCGTGACAGCTTGTGGACTGGAGAACGCCGACGTTACCAGGAGCGAAGCAGGAATAGAACAGGCTATCTATAGAGAATCATAGATTTATATAGATAATCATAGGTTTCTAAGAACGGATTCAGAAATAGAATAGGGGAAAAAGCGGATGGGACCCCGCGCCCTTCGGGTATCTCTTTCAGAGACGCTACAGGAACGGCAGTTGCGTGATTGTCGGGAAACCGGCCCAACCCACTGCACTCACCGTCGCAGGGCGCAAGGGGTCAGAACCGGGCCAGGTCTCCTAGCCATGATAACGCCGACCAAGAAAGGGAACGCCCACCAAGCAGGTAGAAAAATGCTCCCTACTCCCCTACTCCCTTAAAAATGTTAAATTAATTTTGCACAGGTACTGATAAAATTATGATTGAAATTGACGATCAAGCCTACGAATTTTTTGTAGAAGAAACTACAGAATTACTGCAAACTCTTGAGCAAGGATTAATTAATATTTCTCAAGAGCATGAACTCCAAACACTCCATAAACTAATGCGGGCAGCTCATTCAATTAAAGGTGGTGCTGCTTGTATTGGTTTAATGGGAATTCAAACAATTGCCCATGATTTAGAAAATGGCATCAGAGCCCTTTATCAGGAAAATACTGTTTTTGACCTGGAGTTAGAGAATTTATTGCTGCAAGCTTTTGACTGTTTACAATCGCCTACTACAGAACAAATTGAAACAGGTAACTACGATGAAAATAAAGCTATTGCCAAGGCAAAGGAAGTCTTTGAGCAGTTGGAAAATAAACTTGGGCATTCTCTCGAAGAAGCAGCAGAGTTTCCAGAAGTACCAATGGAAGAGGGTGATATGGCTAAGTTTCTGTTTACAGAAGAAATACCTTCTGGTTTGCAGCGTTGGGAAAGTTTATTAGCAGGAAAGAATATTTCCGACACTGGTCTATCCCTTAAAGATGAGTTGAAGAGACAAGCAGAAGTGTTTGCGACTTTGGGAACAATGCTTAGTTTGGCTGGGTTTACTTCTATTGCTGAAACTACAATTAAGGCCCTGGAAGTAAATCCCAAATATACAGCAAAAATTGGTCAATTAGCTTTAGCAGATTTTTGGGCAGGGCAAAAAGCAGTATTAGAAGGCGATCGCGTTCAAGGTGGAAATCCAAATGCAACATTGGTAAAATTGACCAAACCATTAAAATCTAAAAAAGCTGTAGCAACTACCAAGCAGAAACAAGTCAATCAAGTTAGTAAAAAATCTAACCTTACCAATCAAAATCAAGGTCAAAAAGCACAGATAACTAATACTACTAAAACCACAAGCTCTAAGACGGCGACAGCATCAGTAAATGTCTCTGAGGAAAAAGATTCTCCACTAGCAGTTGCTCAAAATTTAAAGCCAGAAAAAGTCAATCAACCTGCTAAAAAATCCAACGTTGCCAATCAAAATCAAGGTCAAAAAGCACAGATAACTAATATTACTAAAACCACAAACTCCAAGACAGCGACAGAATCAGTAAATGTCTCTGAGGAAAAAGATTCTCCACTAGCAGTTGCTCATAACGAAAAGCAAACTCAGGAAAAACAAACTACCTCCCAACCCTCATCTACTTTAGGTATTAGGATAGACCTTAAACGCCTAGAAATGTTGAATAATTTAGTAGGAGAATTAGCCACTCAAGATAATAGTTTTATTCTCCAAAATCAACAAGCTCAAGCTTCAATAGAAACTTTAGAAAAAGGGTGGCATAGATTTCAGCAATTAATGATGAATCTCCAAGATATTACCACCTTTTCTGAGAAACTAAAAAAATCATCAAATCCTCAAAATCATAAACTAGCATCTCTAGTAAATATAATACCAAATCTTACAGAAGAAGTTGCGCAAATAGGAGAAGCACTAGACGATATTAAACTATTACATCAGCAGAGTAAACAAATTGTCAAAAAAAGACAACAAACCTTACAGCAAATACAAAGTCATCTCAATAAAACTCGAATGTTACCTGTGGAATCATTATTTAATAGATTCCCCAGAATGATTAGAGATTTATCAGTACAAAAGCAAAAACAGGTAAAACTAGAATTAGTTGGGATGAATACTATGTTAGACAAAGCTGTTTTAGAAAAATTATATGACCCCATAGTTCATATATTGAGGAATGCTTTCGATCATGGTATTGAATCAGCAGAAAAAAGACAAGCTAATGGTAAATCAGAGGTAGGGATAATTACTATTAAATCTTATTATCAAGGAAATTATACTTATATTGAAATTAAAGATGATGGTGGGGGTATAGATCTTGAAAAAATTCGGAATAAAGCCATAGTTAAGCAAATTGTCTCTCCTAATGAAGCAGTAAAATTATCGACGAAACAGTTATACCAATTTTTATTCTATCCTGACTTTTCAACTAAAGAAAAAGTGAGTGATTTGTCAGGAAGAGGGGTAGGATTAGATGCAGTATTGCGTCAAATAGAAGCATTAAAAGGCAATATTACTATTCAATCAGAAATCGGTCAAGGCACAAGATTTCTGCTGAGATTACCTTGGACTTTGACAATTACAAAATTATTAGTTTTTCGTATGGAAGGCAATTTGTTTGCTATTCCCTTAGATATTTTAGCAACTATTATCTATGCCGATCCGACTGAGATTAAAGTCAATGAAAAAGGGGAAGAAACCTATGATTTGCGAGGCAAAAAAATATCAATAGCACCATCAATCGTATCAGACTATAATTATCCAATAGTCTTAGAAAATATCCCACAAAAAGCTTTTGAATTTGGCAAAAATCCTTATAGTCAAAAATCTCAAGAAAAGGTAATGTTATTATTGATTTCTGAAGATATAGATACAATTGCCATCAAAATTGAACAAATATTAATGGAACAAAATTTGACGATTAAACCTTTTAACAAGGTTTTAACATCCCCATCATATTTGTATGGTTGTACTATCTTAGGAGATGGTAGTTTAGTACCAGTTATTGACGGAATTAAGTTATTAGAAAAAACCTTAAATCAAACCAGTTCAACTCCTCATAGATTACCTAGTCTTCAGAAGCGATTTAAGCAGTCTACCTTGTCGAAATTGCCAACTATTTTAGTAGTAGACGATTCTTTAACTACTCGCCAAACTATTTCTAAAACTTTGCAAAAATCAGGATATAATGTTGTGCAAGCTCAAGATGCTAAAGCAGGATTAAGACAGCTAGACCAAAATACTTATATTAAGGCTATTATTTGTGATGTAGAAATGCCAGAAATGAATGGTTTTGAGTTCCTGAGTCGTTGTCGTAAACAATATTCTCAGGAGGAAATGCCTGTATTAATGTTAACATCTCGTGGCAGTCAACCCTATCGTCAGTTAGCTAAACAGTTGGGTGCAAATGGCTATTTAACTAAACCTTATTTAGATCAAGATTTAATTAAAAATTTACAAAAATCTTTGATTAATTAATTAATTAATTAATTAATTTATGCAGGAATCAGGGAGAAAAACATAAGTAACTAGTCATTTCAGTTAGCCTCCTGCCAGAGGAGCTGCCTCTTGCCTCCTTTCCTTCGGAATGCTACGCAAACAAAGGAGCTGCCTCTTTCAGAAAATTAGGAGGAGTTATAATTCATAATTAAAATAGTCTAAATAAATTTACTTCCTGCTATTATTTTACGTTTAATTTGTCCTGCTCCTTAAAGTCAATTTAAAATAATATTGATTTGATTAGTTTTAATTTTATTTGAGTTATATCATGTCCGTTTAATTAGTTATAAAAAACTTTCTTCTCTTCTTCGTTATTCTTCCTTCTTCTTCTCTCATGACTCGGTCCTCCTGACTCCTTCATCCTTTGAATAAGTATTCAACCGGACATCATATTATATTATTTCTGCCCGAATCCCGAACTATAGAAAAGGAAACCCATAAAGTAAAGGTTTGGTTCTTCAAGCCTTGCGAGGAAAGATTTACTTAAGAGAGAGAGGATAAGGTTTCTTATGATTAAGTCGAGAGACCTTGATATAATTTCAGATAAAATGCTCAGGTTACTAAAAAAAATTAGGATGATGAAAAAGTTTTCTATAATTTTGTTTATACTATTCTATTAGTAAATTAATTAATTCTTGTATCTAAAAATGTCACAACAGTTTTCTCAGCAACCTATACTTGAAATTACTGTCGAAGAACTAGCAAATCACTTAATAAATGGTATTCCTGAAAATTTACAATTAGTAGATGTTCGAGAGCCACAAGAAGTAGAAATAGCCTTTATCAAAGGTTTTAAAGTTTTACCCTTAAGTCAGTTTTCTGAATGGTCAGACCAAATTCATGTCCATTTAGACTCCGATCAAGAAACCTTAGTCTTATGCCACCATGGGATGCGTTCAGCTCAAATGTGCCAATGGTTGAAGAGCCAAGGTTTTACCAATGTGAAAAACATTATTGGTGGTATTGATGCCTACTCATTAGTTGTAGATAAAAGTATACCTCGCTATTAGAGATCAAAAATTTTATGATATGAGTAGAAAAGTTTTTTTGGCTACATATTTTTTATAAAATTATGCTTATATCATAACGAAGCACTAATTTATATTAAGAAAAATAACTCTAATGTTTTGATTAACTAAGATCATTATTTTCTGCTATTGTCTGATAACTTACCGATATACTCACCCTACATCTATGTCAGTGCAAGTTAAGCTTAATAATCGTCATCAACATATTCTTTGGGCAACAGTTCGCCACTATATTGCGACGGCAGAGCCAGTTGGCTCAAAGTCCCTTGTAGAAGTAGAAGAGTATAATCTCAGTGTTAGTCCAGCGACCATTCGCAATGGAATGAGCTTTTTAGAAAAAAGTGGACTTTTATATCAACCTCATACTTCGGCAGGAAGAGTTCCCTCAGACTCAGGCTACCGAATATATGTCGATCAATTAATGAGACCTTCAGAAAATTTGGCTTTTGAAGTTGAAGAACTTTTACAAAAACAACTGAACTGGCCAGAAGGTCGCCTAGAGGCTGTACTTCAGGGAGCAGCTCAAATTTTAGCTACTCTAAGTGGTTATATTACTTTAGTGACGATGCCCCAGACTTCCACGGCCAAGCTAAGACATCTACAACTGGTACAAGTGGAAGCAGAAAAAATTATGCTAATTGTGGTGACAAATACTTATGAAACTCAGTCACTGATTATGGACTTGCGGGCAATAAATCAGACAAACGATCGACAAAACTTACAGGGTGATTCGGTACTCTCCAACCCAGAAGATATTGATAGAGAATTACATATATTATCAAATTTTTTGAACAGCCAACTACGAGACAGGGCAATAGGAGAATTATCTTTATTGGACTGGAGTGAGCTAGACCGGGAGTTTGAGAAGTATGCTGAATTAATCAAAAATCTGTTGGAAAATTTAACTCTCCGTTCTCAGACACCTGATTATACCAGAATTCTGATTAGTGGTATAGCAGAAGCATTGCGTTTACCAGAATTCTCCCAACTTGAACAAGTCCAAACTATTATTCAACTACTTGAAGAAAAACAAGAGCAACTGTGGCCTTTAATCTTTGGAGCCACTGGGAAAAAAATAGATAAGCAGGTGACAGTGAGAATTGGCTCAGAAAATCCCTTGGAACCCATTCAAGGTTGTGCCTTGGTTTCTGCAACTTATGGAAATGGGACAATTCCTCTAGGAAGTGTGGGAGTTTTAGGGCCAACTCGGATGGTCTATGAAAATGCGATCGCTCTAGTTAAATCCACAGCCGATTTTCTCTCGGAAACAATAGGAATTGATTAATACTAAAATTCATACCTTTTATAGCTGGTTTTCATCTCATGTAGGGTTTTTCTCGGTAATGCTGTAAATATTTCGGCGATAACCAAAAACATTCTTGATAGTTCTGATATCCTTACTATTTAATTTATTTTTTCAACTGGCGACAACCCTCCCCTCCTGTAAGTCCCTACTCCGATGGCGACTTAGAACTTTTATACTAGGTTTTGAAGTGTGGAATGTTAGGATTGAGAATCATTTCAGGCTCCTATTTCACAAGTGCAGCTTAGAAATTATTTGTGACATTATTTAACTGAGTTGGTACTAGAATAAAGATAGAGAGTTGAGTATGTAAATATGATAAAATTTAAAACAATTGTATCAGCTTTCTTGGCAATAATACAACCTAAATCAGAAAAGCTAGAGGTTGAAACTTATGGTTTAACAGATAGTGAATTTTCTCTAGAAAAAACTGAGGAAATTTTGGGATGGTTACTCAAGGTATTGATAAAAACAGGATATATTGGTAAGTCTTATTTAGTTTTTGACCATGGCAATGAAGACTGGGAAGATTTGATTTTAAAAGCAATCTTGAGAGAAGAACCAATGTTTTTGTATCGACTGAATAAAAGACCTTCACCTGCTAATATTGGCTGTCATTGGTATTTAACTGAACATCCGAGTTTGAGACTTTATCAGTTACACTTTGAGGTTGATTAACAGTTAATTAGATTGAGATTATCAAGAGAGAACAGCGGTGCGACCTCGTGTCGGGGCAAATCCAAGGGAATGCATACCAAGAGAGGCCACAGAAGGAGTTCCTAATCTTAATGCTTAACGCTATAATAAAGTAATGTTGGTTGTTAGAAGAATATGTACTCAAAATTATACCCAGAACCAAGTTCTTTGTCAGACCAAGAACTAAGTCAAAAATATCATTCTCTTTCCATTGAAGTCTATAAGGAGAATGAGCTTGAAAGGGAAACTGGTTATGAAATCAACTCTGGCAACTACGAACTACTGATAGCTTATGGAGAAGAAGCTCGAAAAAGAGGCTTGATCGGCATTTGCGCAAGCGAGTTTATCCAGCAAATTTCGTGATTTGAACAAATAATCAGGGCAATAAACGCGGTTTATTGTTTAGGCGTTTAAGTCCTGTTGATATAATTCAATTAGCAATGCTGCCAGAGTTTTCCAGGAACAAACTCCCAATCTTACAGCGCTTTTCATTTTTTGTAAACCACAAAGTAGGGACGTTGCATGCAACGTCCCTACGGGGTTATTATTTTTTTAATATGGTTCATTGAGATGAATCTTAGACTAGGAAATGTTTTTTCAACTGTTCCCTGCTCCCTACTCCCTACTCCCTGCAATATCATTGATTATTCGCAGCTCGCACCAGAATTACAGTACAATTGCAACCACGAGCGATCGCTTCGGGAATATTACCATTAATTGCTTGCCTCAAAAATCCCTCCTTGCTAGCACCAATAACCACAACATCAGAGTGATGAGCATCAGCTAAATCAACCACAGCATCTGAAACGGAATTAGAACAGATTGAAGTAGCCATCACCTCTGTATGCAAGCGGTGTTTCAGCATTCTAGCAGCTTGCTGCATTTCCTGAATATTAGGAGCAACAACAGATTGAGTACAAACTTGACATAGGATAATTTTTGGCTTCACACTCAAAGAAACTAAAGCAGGCAAAAGTTTAACTGCTGCTGCTTGAGTAGGAATATCTCTCAGAGGCACCAACCATTGTCGCCATCCTAAAAACGAGTACATATAATCAGAATCAGGGTTAAATTTTTCATTGGCAACACCTGCCAACTTTTCTTTTTCTCTGAATTTATCCGCTCCCCACTTCACTACTACAACTTCACAAATAGCTTTTTGCATCAGAGTATCCACAATACTGCCAAAAATACGACCTGGTGCAATATCACCCTTCCAACCCATCAATATTAACGATATATGTCTTTCCTTGACAGTTTCCAAAATAGCAGCAGCAATATCGTGACCAACCCGCACTTGAGTGTGGATGGGAATTTGCAAATCCGTAGCTATGCGTTCTGCCATTGCCAACAAACGACGACTCTCAGTTGTATCCACTACAGTCTCAGCAGGAGAATTTTGACGAGGCACAATTACGATTTGGAGACATTCTAATTCATAATTGCGTTGCCGAGCAATTACAGCAGCTAACCTTAATAATGCAGGGGCAGTACGAGGATTACTCAAAGGTACTAACAACCGACCATTACCAATTTGAGGCGCTCGTGTTTGATAAACTACATAAGATGGTTCCGGGGGATTGGTTTTTAAGTTTGTCTTACCTGTTAATTCCTCTGATTCTATTTTAATTATATCAGTATCAGTAATAATCCCCACAAGATGACGACCTTCCATCACAGGTAAACGACTAATTTTATATCTATGTAAAAGATTTAAAACCTCACTCAGATTATCTCTAGTCTTTACTGTCATTGGATGGAGTGTCATAAAATCTTTTAAAAGATTATCTCCTCTAAGATGACGTTTCCGAGTGTAGGCTAAATCTGTCTGAGTAACGATACCCACAAGCAAACCTTGACTATCGACTACAGGAAAACCTCGATGGTGAGAATTGGAAAATTTCTGCTTAACTTCATCTAAAGTTAATTTAGAATCAAGAGTTTCCACAGGAGTGTGCATCACTTGATCGGCGCGAATGTTACTCAAATAATCATTTGTTGATATTTCCTTGTTAAGTTGTAGACCTTTTAAATCTAAAACTAGGTCAGACAGAGATTTCCGATCTATTTTTTCTGCCACTAATAAAGCCACAATAGAAACAATCATCAGTGGTAACACCAAGCGAAAGTCTTGTGTCTGTTCAAAAATAACTACTACTGCTGTGATAGGTGCTCTTGATACAGCACAAAAGAATGCACCCATTCCTGCTAGAGCAAAAATTGTTGGTTGTTCAATACCAACTAAATTATTTTGCCAAATCCCAACTATCTGACCTAAAGCAGAGCCAATAATTAAAGATGGTGCAAATAATCCGCCAGGGGCACCTGAACCTGCAGCAAATATTGTTAAGATAAAGTGAGCGAGAAAAGCTATGCAACTCAGTTTCAAGTTAGCTTCGCTAGTCCCTAGTAATTTTCTTAAACCTGTATAATTGTGAAATGACTCCGGTAAAAATGCGATTATTAAACCACTAATCAATCCGGTAATGGCTATTCGCCAAGGTAATTTTAATTTCAGTTTACGCTGGTTAAATATTGAAGTTGCAATAATCCCTCGACTAAATACTGTTCCTAGTAACCCAGCTAAAACTCCCAAAACTATATAGAAAGGAATTTCTTTAAGATCTAAAAATCCTGTAATTGATGTATCCAGGCGATCGCTGCTGAAGTACAAACTTTTTCCCCCTAGAATTTGGGAAGTAACTGCTCCGACGAAGGAAGCAATAATTGCTGGACCCAAGGTGATGCCAGAAATATCATGCATCAAGTCTTCCACTACAAATAACACTCCAGCAATAGGAGCATTGAAGCCAGCAGCTAATCCAGCGGCAGCACCACAGGCAATTAACTGACGACGATAACTCGGAGAAGTGGGAAGCCAATGACTGATCCAAGCTGCTAAGGATGCACCTATTTGCACAGTAGGACCTTGTCTTCCTAGTGTTAATCCAGAACCAACTGTCAAAATGGTAGTGAGCATTTTGACAATGGCGATCTGGTAGTTTAAGGGAACTCGCATACCTGCTAGTGCAGCTTTTACTTGTGGTACTCCACTGCCTCCAGTTTCTGGTGCTAAACGTTTTACTAATACACCAGTGACAAATCCTCCCATCAAACCAAAAATAGGTAGTAACAACCAAGGGGGAAATTTTAGGGATGCAGCTATTCGCAAACTACCTAGCCATCCTACACCTTCTTTGAGGGTGACGGCGGCTAATCCTGAAGTTATTCCGATTAAGCTAGCTTCAAAAACTGCTAGAAGTTTAGGTCTTAGTAGGGGTTTGGTTACAAAGCCTGTATATGGATAGACAAATGTCTTTAGGTAGGTTCGTGCTTCTTCTCGGATGTGCTGATACCACATAACGAAATGTTGGCTTTTCTTTTGGCAGATTTGTCTTTAATTCTACTCCCTACTTGTCATTTTCCCTTAATTTATTATTATTAATATCGCTATACATTTTATGGTATATTAATTGGCAGTTTTTTGTTGATTAATGGTTTGATTAACTCTTGTGAAGTTAAATATATATAAATTTGCTCCTTTTTTCAATATTTACTCCTTTTTCCCACTTCTGTCTTCCTTTTTCCTTACTTATGCCAATTGTGACTAAGAAATTCTTTAATACAGAAAATTAATAATTATGGCTTTTTGAAAATTAACTAGGTATAGTTATTTTTTCTCTATCTCTTTCCTAAAAATAATATTTTTGAGATAAAAAATATTAGGATTGCTATATTAAACTCGTGCAAGTAATTTAATCCACTTTACCAATAGTAGATAATCCTTCTACAATTACATGAGGAGTATAACAAGAACCATTCCATTCCCCATCATTTCCTAATTCTACTAATTGCTTTAATGCTGAATAAACATTACCAGCAACCATAGTATTTTTCACTCTACCAACTATTTCTCCTTTTCTCACACGATACCCAAGTTCAACATTAATAGAAAAGTCACCAGAAATACCAGCACCACCACCGAGAATTTGATCGACTATAATTCCATCATCTAACATCCCTATTAATTCCTGTAGCGATCGCTTTCCCGGCTTAACTATAAAATTAAATAATTCTGGTGTAGGATACCTACCTAAGTCCGGGCGAAACCCATTACCAGTAGTCCCACTACCCAATAATTTGCCAGTAGTTCGGTCTGTATAATAAGCAAGCAGCTCCTCCTGGACGACCTCTGGCTCGGCGTCGGCGGTGAGCATGACCTGCCCCGCGATTCTCGGCCCGTATCGCAGGTCGGGGTGATTGTGCATGTCGTACAACCCCGGCATGACGAAGCCCCCATCGAGGTCGACGACTTCTGTGTTGGGGCCGATGTACGACTGCACCTGGGCATCGCTACCCACGAAC
>NZ_JAAHGT010000235.1 GCF_010672385.1 Okeania sp. SIO2F4 | reverse complement strand
TATTAAATATTAGTAAAGAAATTCGCTTAAAAGGCTTTCAACTCCACGAAGCACAACCTTTATTGCAAGGCTTAACAGAAAAAGTTAGTAATCCAGAAACAGTCTTAACAGAAGTATTAGCTTGGACAAACGGACAACCTTTTTTAACCCAAAAAATTTGTAGAATTATACGCAACTATTCCACAACTATCCCCACCAATAATGAAGCCGAATGGGTAGAAAAATTAGTGCGAACCAACGTCATAGAAAATTGGGAAATACAAGATCAGCCAGAACATTTAAGAACCATACGCGATCGCATTCTTTATAGTACACAGCCAAGGAATAAACTACTGCAATTATATCAACAAATATTAGTAGAAGGCCAAGTAATGGCCATTGATAGTCCAGAAGAAAAAGAGTTGTTATTGTCAGGGTTGGTGGTAAAGGAAGAGAGAGTTATCAAAGTTTATAACCGTATATATGAATGGGTATTTGATCGTAATTGGGTAGAGATGGCCGAGCTTACTTAGGGGATAAAATTCCACAATGTGGCCGCTTAACGAAGTCAGAAGTTAGAAGTCAGAAGTCAGAAGTTATTTTTGTAACGGGGATTTTGAGCAACTCTCCAAAAATATTACGCCTTAAAAGGCGGGGTTTTAGACCCATATTATTTTGATAAATGAGGGTTTAGGTAAATTTCCGGGGACAATATAAAGTTGTCTAAAAAATCATATAAAGTTTATATGAAGTTGTCTAAAAAATCATATAAACTTTATATAAAGTTTTGGGGTTGTGTTTTGTTTTTGGTACGAGTATCGTTGGTAATAACTCAGAGAACAACATTCAAAAAAAGTATATTTTTTGTACAACTATTACGAAATTCTCTCAGGCTAATTTATTAGTAACTGTGAAGTATTCAGGGTATTAAGGTCTGAAAGCTGTCTTTCTCTAGTCATAGACATGACATCACTATCTTGCCCTTAAATGTGGTTTTAATTCTGTTGTCAAAAATGGCAAAATCCACAATAGCAAGCAGAACTTTTAATGTCGAGACTGTGGTAGAAAGTTTGTGTAATACCTACAAAATCAGTGATTGATACTGCTAAAAAGCTAATTTATAAGCTTGCTTAAAACTAGAAAAACTATAGTTAAGTGCCAAGTTATCTGGGTTCACGTTCACTGAAAATGAACTTAGGTCATTTCAGCAGCTTCCATAAAGGAAAAAAAGCCATTGTCCGGTTTTTTCTCAAATAATTTACAGTCGATTCCACTTATAACTCAAGTGAGGATTTAGAATATGAACAAAACAAACAATGACCATCGGTGGATAGCCACACCAGCACCATTGGCTAGTCGTTATGACGATATTTTTTTCATCACTCCTGATGTTGGTTGGGCTGTTAACGGGAATGGACAAATCCTAAAAACAGAAAATGGCGGAGGTCAGTGGCAGCTCCAAAGACAGTTAGATGGAGCTTACTTACGTTGTATTGGAATGACCACAGATGGTACACATGGTTGGGTTGGTTGCGTAACTCCAGGGAAACAACTCTACCGCACCAGTGATGGCGGTAAAACCTGGACTTTGGTAGATAACCTGCCCAAGAAATATATCAGCCAAGAAAAAGCCGATGCCCCCTCAGCCGTTTGCGGACTTTGGGTACTCGACAAAGACCACGTATTCGCAGCGGGAACCAACTACCCCGAACGACCCGCACGCTTCTTCAAAACAGATGATGGCGGTAAAACCTGGATTGTGAGGGATATGGAGGATCTAGCTTGCATTCTAGTGGATATCTACTTCCAAAACGACCAGATAGGTTGGGTTGTCGGCGGTCGTTCGGTTCGGCCTAACCCCCGTCGTGACGATGTTGTGCCGACAATCCTGAAAACAACAGACGGTGGCAAAAGTTGGACAGATATGCTCAAATATGAGAAGGATAAACCGTTAAATGTTCCATTAGGGGAATGGGGTTGGAAAATCCAATTTTTAGAGAACGATCCAGAGTTTGGGGTAGTTGCCTGCGAGAACCTGAAAGCAGGAGCAATTTTCATTACCGAAGACGGGGGAGACTCCTGGCGACGACAAGAAATTCGCGACGAATGTCATATGATTAATGAGAACCTGGAAGGCATTGGTTTTTGGAATCGTAATATTGGTTGGGTTGGTGGTTGGGGAGATGCAACCTTTGACAGCGGTCGCACTAGCGAGACAAGAGATGGGGGTAAAACCTGGATCGACATGACTGGCTCTTGGCCTAAACCCACTGACGGCTATCTCTGTCCCCCTCGTTGCAATATAGGTCAATATATTAACCGATTTCGCTTTGTTGGCCAAGATGAGAAACGTGTTGCTTATGCCTCCGGTAACACTGTTTATAAATACACCAATCAAGAGTTATACGAGCAAAAAGAAGGGGAAGTAGCTAGTAACCGCTTGCTCGGAGCAACGGAACTTAAAATCGCTGCCGATCGCGCACTTGTTCCCCTCACCATACCCGAGGGTGCAACAAGCTTATCTGTAGTTATCTACGATCGCTTTGCGGGACAAGTACGAACTTTGCTAGAAGAACAGAATCCCGCAGCAGGCGATCGCTCTCTCTCTTGGGATTTACGAGATGACAACGGGCAAAAGTTACCCCCCGGACAGTTTATGGTGCGCGTCACCTGTGATGGCTATGCAGAAAGCCGACTGATTTTTCCAGAACGCACTGGAACTCGAATCCCCTTAACTGCGAGTATTCCCCATCAACTTCGAGAGGATTAATGCAATGAAAAAAAACTACGATATCCCCCTAGAGGTTCTAGCTTGTCAACCGTCCTTAGAGGGCGAGACTGCGATCAAAACCCTTGACCTAGCAAAATTGCCCCTGAGTTTTGATCTCAAACGAAACCCGCGAGATGAAGCAGCCTTATTGTTGACGGTAGCAGCGGAAGTGGAACACGCTTTAATGGTTCAGTACCTCTATGCTGCCTATTCCGTGCGTGACGACCAAGAAAACCATGAGATAAAGGGACGAGTGAAATCGCTCTACCAGCGATTGGCTCAACTAGCACGGGAAGAAATGGGGCATCTGATGACGGTACAAAATTTGCTGCACCTGATTGGCGCTCCCCTAAATTTTGAGCGGGAACACTCCCCCTTTGAAAGCGAACTTTATCCATTCCGTTTCAAGCTCGAACCCCTATCAAAGCAGTCATTAGCTAAGTATATTACCGCCGAACGGCCTGCCGAACAGGGGGAGATTCCTAAGGAAATATGGGAAAAACTCCAAGAAATTGCCAAAACAGCTCAGTGTGCCAATGACAATCATCCTATTCAGCACGTGGGAGCAATTTACGAACGTCTGATCGAACTATTTGAGAAACCTGAAGAGGGACTCAAAGACGAAGATTTTCAGACAGACCGGATCGACCTCCAAGCCACCTGGGATGATTGGGGTTATGATGAGGGTTTTAAAAGTAATGATAAGAATGAGTCTCGACGAGTTTATGTGGATAGCTTTGAAGGCTCTCATCCGGAAACTGTACGCCAGGAAGCCGTCAAAGCTCTCAAAATCATTGCCGAACAAGGAGAAGGCTATGGCTCTGAGGTTGATTCCCATTTCGAGCGATTCTTTCAACTTTATAAGGATTTCAACAAGTTAAAGGATGAGGAGGTCGATTTTGTCTGGCCAGTGGCAACTAGCCCTAGTACCACACGACCGCGTTCTATCTTCGGATCTGCACTTGAGGAGTCTATTCGTGCCGCCTTTTGGCAGCGGGGCTATATAGCAAACCCTCGCGCCCGTAACTGGGGACATTTGTTCAACTTACGCTATCGGTTACTGCTGGCTTTTTTAATCCATTTCTTGAGAACAACGGGTGGTCGCTACGTATCTTCAGGGCCAGATAAAGGCGATCGCACTCCCCGTGGCTTTTTACTTTTATGGGCTTTCGATGAAATGCGCCATCTTAAGAAAATTGCCCAGAAAATGGTACGCCTGCCCCTAAAATCGCTGCCTGATTTTAGCAATAAGACAGCCGGTCCTCCTTTTCAGTTGCCCTATACCCTCGATCTAGCAGACAACGAACGCGATCGTTGGCGAGTTCATTTAGATGTCGTCCGAACTTCATTGTGCCTAGTGAAAAAAATGCTTCAACCTAGTTATGATGAAGAAGACCACTTTTTGCAAGATTTGAACGAGTCTGACACTGGACGCGAGAGCATTTTAGAGGCGTTGGCAGCAGGTCAGTCTATTCCTACAGATGCTCGGACAAAAGCTTTCCAGAAGGTGGCTCATATTCTGGAAGAATCGGTGAGAGGGTTTTCTATCGATGGTCACACCAATTTCTGGGCGGGAATCAATCGCGAGCAATTTGTGAAATTGCATATGTTTAATCGACCTTTCCTCAATCGCAATGAAGACGAGGACTGCAATTTAACCGCAGAAGGCTCGGAACTGGTAAGTCGATTAGAGGAGAGTTCTAGTAAAACTGGTAAAATGCCCCGCTATCGACCGCAAGTAGATAGTTCCAGACAAGAATTTGTCCGCGAGTGGGTTGACAAACAAGCACCAGATAACGAGCAACAAGGTCAGATTGGTGTCCACCACGAACGAGAACCCAATCTCGATCCCCTTCCCCCAAGGCAAGCATACCGACAATCCGATGGGGTGGGTTACAACATAGATATCAGGCCACTCTTTCGAGATTTCGATGTAGAAACTCTGCAACAGTTAGACAGAATCAATCTTGATGATGTGGAAAATGTCCGAGCAAATGCGGAAAAGCTTCGAGAAAGACTGAACAAGGGTTCTCTTCCTTATGATGCTTGTTGGTCTGACGATCGAATAGAGCTGTTTAATCGCTGGATAGATAGCGAGATGAAAGACTAAGATTGCAAATGAGAACCTGCGGTTGCTGCATTCGAGATAACTGTTGCGATCGCCCACTTGTCCGATTTGAATATGTACGCGATATAGCTGCCGCACTTGCTCCGCCAACGCAATTCCAATATGGGTAATATTCCCTCTATGGCAACTATTATTTACGTTCGCGCAGCGTGGTGTCAGCAGTATCGCTCTTCTGTTAGTTCCTTTGGTTGGTGTTGGCAACTATAATAATTGCCTTCCCCATCATATTGAGTGGATACAATAATTTGATAGCAAATCACCTTAGATATTGACCAAAATAAATGCTCAAAATCAGTCAGAGATTATTTTTTAGTTTTGACTAAGAAGTTGTTTGAGAAGTCATCGATCCCCCTAAATCCCCCTTAAGAAGGGGGACTTGACCTTGTATTTCCCACCTTTTCAAGGGGGGGGTAGGGGGGATCTAAATCAAAATTCATACTTTTCAAACAAGTTCTAAGGCAAAGTTGGTATTAAAAATAATTATCTTTATTTATAAAAAAAATCTACTTAAGCAGTTGACGTTGACTTCACGGTAGCTATCGGATCGTGTTGCAGCAAAATTAAAACACTGAAAACACTTTGAAAACCCCAAATTAATTGATATATGGTTCATCTCAAGGCCGAGAAAAAAGGAAAATTAACAGACCCGATCCCAGGAGGTCAAACTACAGATGAGGGAGGAAGTATGGCGATGTTAGCGACCTTGACTCCCGCTCCTGTGGCAGCCGCTCCTGGAAAAGGCAAAAATCCTCAGAAATTGGAGAAAGAGGATATAGAAAACGAGTTTTGGCAGGTATGGTGCGACCATCGAGACCGACTTTATCGCTGCTGTCTGAGGTTGATGAACTCTAACCATTCAGATGCAGAGGATGCTCTGAGTGAGGCCATGCTGAAAGCATTGAAAATGGTGCGGAAGTTCGCGGGGAAAATTGCTAATTTGCCTGCTTGGTTGATGACTCTGACTCGAAATTTATGTCTGGATCTAATCCGCAAACGTTCTCGGAGTGCTGTGGGTGTTGATGATATAGAGTGGGTAGGCGATCGTGGAGAAATGGGGGTTGCCTCCGCGGTGGAGTTGCCGGAGCAGGTTTTGGAGAAGGATGAGAGGTCAGTGGTGATTCGACGGGCGATCGCTTCTTTGCCCGAACGGATGCGGGAAACTTTTATTTTACATTTTTATCAAGAGCTTTCTTATCAGGAAATTGTCGAGCGGCAAGGAATTTCCATAGATTGTGTTTACAAGCGCATCTCCCAAGCACGGAAAAAGTTGAAGGAGATTTTGAGCCGTTATTTCATTCATTTTGATGGGTCGGTATTGGGCACAGGGAAGAAATTAGGGGAAAGCAATAGGTCGTGCGAGAAACAGGAAGATTTAGCAAATGTTTCGGTGCAGGAGATATCGGCAACTCCTGGGGTGTCTGGGGAAGAGCAGAAGCGGGAAGAGTCGGAAGTTGTGAGTGCGGATATTGCCCCCGAAAATTCTCAGGGGTTGGAGACTATGACGGTATTGGTGTCGGAAGAGTGTGTAGAGGTGGATGAGGCCGAAAAATCTGAGTTGGTGGATGGTGCAGGGTTGTCGTTGGGTATGGTTGAGGAGAAGATAGGCGAAGGGGCAAATGTTTGTGGTGAGAATGTGCGGTCGCGGATGATGGGAGTTATGTTGTCGGGTTTGATGGGGGATGTGAGATGGACAGGATGTGGGGAGGCTCCTTTTAATGAATGGTGGCACAAGGGGTTGATGTGGAAACAGAGCAGTAATGGCGGAGAACTCCTGAAACAGAGTGTGGTCAAAAAGCTATCGTTTCTTAACTCCCAGCCAAGCTTACTTGACTATCTAGGACAATTAAAGAATTTCACATATTTATTAAATCTAACAGAGAAAAGCCCATTAGATTAAAATATCCAAGAAAAGTCAGGAAGCATACATATCAATCGTCAATAGGGAGAAGGCGAAACTGAAATAGTTTAGTCAATAAGCTGAAATGAAAATGGAGATAAAGTAATGAGGAAATTAAGTAAAGCCATAATAGCAGTAGTGATTGCGTTTTTGGTAAGCCTACTGACCCCGATCCAAGAAGCCCATGCACTAGAGTTCGGTGTACAGCAAATACCAGTATCCAGGGATACTCAGGATTGCGTGATTTATATGGATAAGACATGCGAGTATACATTTCCTAATGGTCAGTTTGACTTTTATTTTACTGGAACACCAAGCCTAGCGGAAGAGCACGACGAGATAGGAATTCGTGTTGTAGAAGACGATTGTGTTTGGCATGAGACAGGCAAGGCATCGATTTATCTGCAACGTGGAATACAAGATCAAGACATGAACTTACAATGTGATGCAAAGCGGACTAAAATAAACCTAGAGACATACTGTATTCACGGAAGGGCAACAGTAACTGCTTACCGTTAATTATGCGGTATTTGATAAATCAAGAAGGAGTATGTGGGTGTAACTTGATGACTGAGAGATAGGAAAGTGCAGACCAGAACGTGAAACTTATGGGGACGAAAAGTCAGGATGGAGGCAAAAACCTTTACTCCAACCCATCCAATCAGAACCCTTTTTAATGTAACTGCACTTATCAATAAAATCCACCAGATGGTAAGAGTATTCCTTAATGGTTCTTGCCATCTCCTTTTGCTCCCCAACTCAGAAACCTGCTCGAAAAACCGTTCCACGTACTATGACTGAGATGGTAAAAGCGAACAAAAAAATCAAAGAGTAGACCAAAAAGGAAAAAAGCAGCAACGAATATAAGAAAAATGGAGAGCAAGAAATGAGGAAATTAAGTCAAGTCATAATAGCTGTAGTGACAGTGGTTGTGATGAGCCTAGTGAGTCAGATACAGGTTGCCCATGCCGAAGAAACGATAATGTCCGGAGTGAGGCAAGAGCTCAAAGTAGAAATAGAAGCATCATGCGTGCTAGATAAAGATTATGAATGCAAATATGATTATCCAGGTAGTCAGAGTAACTTTTTTTATCATGGAAAACCGAGTATGTCGGAGGGAAATGATATAGGAATACATGTGGAAGATTCCGATTGTACATTCCAGAATGATTCCGACACATATTTTCTGTCTCCGGGGGAATCAGATCAAATATTATACTTAAATTGTTCCTCCCCAAGGGAAACTATACATCTAAGTGAGTCCGATAAATATGGACAGGCAGTGATAACTACTATCATCGAGCAGCTATAGATGGGTGTGTCTCGGTACAGGAGAGTAAGGGACGGCACGGACTCGAAAATTAGGGGATGAAAAGTGAGTGAGGCGATCGCCTCTTGTCCAACTCTTCCTAATTCAACTCTCTGAACTCCACTCCTAACCCAAATCAACCAACGGCGATCGCCTGACTCAATGCGACTCGCCGTTTCCAGAATAAAAAGTATAATAGAACTCTTGGTATAGAATAAGTAAATGGCAACTGTCTCAATACGCTTTAAACATGGCGGTGCTTACAATTCTGACATAAGAAGTCTTCGCGATCGAATCAGGGCTAACGGAACATTACTCAATTGTCTTGAAATTTTGATTATTCATCCACAGGCTTCAGATGCACAACCTAGTTTCTTTATTAATTTAGCTTTTCAGGCTAATCCACAGGAACCGCCAGCCAATGCTTCTGTATATACAGTAGCATTTAAAAACCAAAACAATGTTATATATCGTTTTGACATTAACCCTCCTCCTCCTTGGCAGGGAACTTGTAACCTTAAAGGAAAAAATTTGGCCCAAGATGGCTCTTATGCAAGCCTCGGCTATCCTAATCCTCCTTTCCCAGAAATTACAAACAATAATCTAAAAGATGCTGTGAACAAGGTTGCCAGCTATAATGGTTGCCAGCTCGACTCAGAAACAAAACGTGCTTTGACTCGCCTGATTATAGCAGTGAACGAAGCTATACGGTTTCGAGAGGTGGAAAATGGTATTGCGCATATTCTTAGTCAAGATAGATCTTATGAGCCAGATTGGGATCTAATTCATAATTGGGGAGGTCATACCCTTGGTTAGAGAAATTCATAGCAGATTATGTATGGTTTGTAATGACTTCCTCTAGTCTCTAGTAACTCAACCCTCGGTACTCCACTCCTAACCCAAATCAACCAACAGCGATCGCCTGACTCAATGCGACTCGCCGAAACTAAAAGAAAAAGGGGTGGTTGGGTAAAAAAAGTCAGAAAAAGGGAAAAAGACCAGTCTAATAATTGTCAACTATCAGTACCTACCACCGATATCCCATTTTATGTCAATATTAGATCAAACGACCGAATTAGAAATACAAGAAGAAAGACTGTATAGAAAAAGAATAACCATCGAAAGCGATCGCCTGAAAAAAGCACAACAAGTTCATGCTTTAGCGATTAATATCATTCCTTTACTAGGTTCCATCACTGCAATAATAACCGCGTTTTACTGGGGTATTAGCATAGTAGAAGTCGGGCTATTCCTAGTTATGTACATTCTGACTCTTCTGGGAATTACTGTTGGTTTCCATCGGCTATTTGCTCATGGTGCTTTTCAAACCCATACTCCTGTTAAAGTTATTTTACTAATACTTGGTTGTATGGCTTTTCAAGGTCCTGTAACTTATTGGGTTAGCAATCACAGACGTCACCACCAGTACAGCGATCGCCAAGGAGACCCTCATTCCCCCTATTGCTCCGAAGGTGGCGAGCAATACTTTAGTCAAATTCAAGGGTTATGGAATGCCCAAATTGGCTGGATGTTCACTCACAAAATCACAAATACTTTATTATTTGCTAAAGATTTACTTCGGGATAAATCTATTGCAAAAATCAACGAACTTTACTACGTTTGGGTAATGATTGGAATTGCCATTCCTACTATTTTAGGAGGCATATTAACGGGAACTTGGAAAGGCTTATTATCAGGATTTTTATGGGGAGGTGCGGTACGTCTATTTTTGTCGTACATCTTTACAAATAGCATCAATTCCATCACTCATTTATATGGTACTCGTCCTTTCAAGACTCGCGAGCAAAGTACAAACAATATCTGGCTAGCTATTCCTACTATGGGAGAATCTTGGCATAACAATCATCATGCTTTCCCTAATTCTGGCAAATTTGGTTTAAAGTGGTGGCAGATAGACTTTGGCTATTGGGCGATCCGCATTTTACAATTTATGGGATTAGCATGGAATATTCAGTCTCCTACTAGAGAAATGATAGAAGCTAAAAAAAGTTAAGGCGTTGCTGAATTAATGGATAATTGATAATTGATAATTACCTCTAGTTAAAACCCTACGGGAATTGAATATCAGGAAATATCCTAGCACTTTTTTCTCCTTAATAAGGAGAAGCTTAAAACCAGAATTATTTAATTAATAATTATTCGGTAAATTCCTAATTCATCTTTTCTCCCAACCTACAATTTATCCCCCGCTCTATGCAACATCAAAGTTAATTCTTTGAGGTATGAGTCTCCAAGAAAAAACTCATAACTACAACACCAGTAAACTAATAATTAAGATTAAAACAAAAAAATGCAAACTCAAACTTATCAATTGACACAGGCAGAAATTCAAGAGTGGTTAGTCTCTTACTTAGCTGAAATCTTAGAGATAGATAAAAAAGAGGTAGATATTAAAGAACCATTTATTGACTACGGCTTAGATTCAACATCAGCAATTGTAATGACTGGAGACATAGGAACTTTTTTCGGTCTTAACATAGACCCTACAATACCATACGATTACCAAACAATAGAGGCTTTAGCTAAATATTTGGAGGAGCAAAAAAAAGTGGCATAGACTCAAAGAAAAGCAAGCAAAACAAATTAAACCCAGGAAAATTCAATAAAAATGACCAATGTAAAAACCAAAAATCCCGGCACTTCTTTTGAAGCTCTAAAGTATCATTACGATATTAGCAACAGTTTTTATCAGCTTTTTCTAGGCCAGAGTATGGTATATTCCGGTGCGCTTTGGGAAGAAAATGAAGGTGATGAATCTTACGAAATAGCACAAATCAGAAAACTGGATTTTCATATTAATCAAGCTAGGGTTAAAGATGCCAAAAGAGTATTAGAGATAGGATGTGGTTGGGGTTCTCTTTTGAGACGTCTAGCTGATACTTATAAAGTTGAACGTGCTGTAGGAATAACTTTAAACAAATCTCATGCTGAAATGAGTGCTGCTCTTAATCATCCTAATATAGAGGTATTTCTTGAAAGTTGGGCCGAGCATTCTCCAGTAGAGCCTTATGAGGGGATTATTTCCATAGAAGCATTTTCACATTTTGCTAAATTAGAAATTTCTGAAACTGAAAAACTGGAAGTTTATCGTTCTTTTTTCTCGAAATGCCATTCCTTGTTAAAACCCGGTGGTTGGATGTCAATTCAAAGTAATGCCATACATGAGAATTCAACAAAAAAAGATATCAGTCAATTTTTTGCTGAAGATATTTTCCCTGAATCTGATTTACCTCGCTTATCAGAGATGATTCAAGCTAGCAAAGGAATTTTTGAAATAGTAGCTGTCCGGAACGATCGCGAAGATTACGTCCGCACCTTAAAAGTTTGGCA
>NZ_JAAHGT010000234.1 GCF_010672385.1 Okeania sp. SIO2F4 | reverse complement strand
GAAGCACTAGAAAAAGTATACTTGGAAGCTCAAAAAGAATACAAAACAAATGTAGCGAACTTAGTGTGCAGCGTCATAATGCTGCTGTTAAATTAGAAACACATTTGGTAGAAGAACTAAAACCTCTTGCTATGGAGAAAGTAAAATTTCAGGTACAAATTACTTCTACTACTCCAACATCTACAGGTGCTGACCACCTAACATTCTGCTTTAGTTCTAATCCTGGTGAACCACTACAACCTCTAAATTTAACAGCTTCTGGAGGCGAAATGAGTCGGTTTTTATTAGCACTGAAAGCTTGTTTTTCTCAAATCGAAGCATCAGGTACTCTAGTTTTTGATGAAATAGATGTAGGAGTTTCCGGAAGAGTAGCAGGAGCTATTTCAGAAAAACTACACCAACTTAGTCGCCAACACCAAGTTCTATGCGTAACTCACCAACCCATAGTAGCTGCAATGGCAGACCATCATTTTAATGTTAGTAAGCAGGTCGTTCAGGAAATGACCAATGTTGACTCAAATGATCGAGACTCTGAGGAGAGAACAATAGTTAGAGTCAAAACCCTGGATAATTATCAACGACGAGAGGAGTTGGCACAATTAGCTAGTGGTAGACCAGTTCAAGAAGCTATTGCTTTTGCAGAATCTCTTTTAACTCAAGCTGCAACCAAACGCGAGAAAAATTTGACTACTTCTATTTCCAGTTCTAGTTCTGGAGGTGAATAGATGTCTCTAGAAAAGAGGAAAAGGAATTTTCCCCAGGAGCAATACAAGTAATTTTTCACTCCATGAAGCTTCCAGAAAATATATATCCTTATATAGAAGCCATTTGGAATATTAGCTGTGGATTAAATTTTTGAGGCACAGAGTCCTATATAGGAATTAAGCATGCTTGAGAAAAAAGGTGAAAAATACTCGCTCTACGCCTCCCACTTGGCAATCTCCTCATCTCTCGTTCTCCCCTACCCACACTCCCCCCTCTTCCCACACTCCCCACACTCCCCGTTCATAGCTCCCAAATGGGTTCTATATATCCTGGTTTTTCCCTCATCCCTGGTTTTTCCCTCATCAAATCTTTCCATCCACCACTCCTGAGTCGAAAACCACCAACATTTTCATTTTATGAAGCTCCTGAAAAAATCCCACGCCAAAGGATTTTCGGTTGCATCCTCACAAAAATTCTGATCAGCTAAAAATTAGCTGGGATTGTTCGCCCATGTGCATGATTTTTTATTCAACTAAATTGTCTGTGAGTCAGACAATCGAAAATATTAAGGAATTTTCCCCAGGAGTAATGCCAGTAATTTTTCATCCTGTGAAGCCTTCATACATAAAATATATCCTGGTTTTTTCCCGATCAAATCTTTCCATCCACTACTCCTGAGTCGAAAACCACCAACATTTTCATTTTATGAAGCTCCTGAAAAAAATCCCACGTCAAAGGATTTTCAGTTGCATCCTCACAAAAATTCTGATATTATAAAATTTAACTACGGCTTATCGTCCATGCGCATGACTTTTTATTCAACCAAACTGTCTGGCTTACAGACAATGGAAATCTTAAGGAATTTTCCCCAGGGGCAATGCCAGTGAGTTCTCATCCCGTGAAGATCCAATAAAATATATATCCTTCATATATCCTGGTTTTTTCCCTCATCAAATCTTTCCATCCATCATTCCTGAGCCGAAAACCACCAAAATTTTCATTTTCTTAAGCTCCAATATCGTGACAAAGGATTTTCAGTTGCATCCTCACAAAAATTCTGATATTATAAAAGTTAAGTGGGGTTTATCGCCCATGTACATGATTTTTTATTCAACCAAACTGTCTGGCTTACAGACAATCGAAAATATTAAGGAATTTTCCCCAGGAGTAATACCAGCAAGCTTTCATTCTGTGAAGCTTATCCCACGAAATATATATCCTGGTTTTTTCCCGATCAAATCTTTCCATCCATCACTCCTCAGTCGAAAACCACAAACACTTTTATTTTCTTGATCTCCTAGAAAAAATCCCGCGTCAAAGGATTTCCAGTTGCATCCTCACAAAAATCCTGGTATCATCAAAGTTAAGTTTGGTTTATCGCCTATACGCATGAATTTTTGTTCAACAAAAAAAATATATCTTGGCGATCGCGAATGAAACAGGAACAGAAATACACCAAAAATCAGATAATTACAGATTTTATGAGATTTTTGTAGATTTCTGAGAACGGTTAGAGGTACTGATAACTTATAAATGAAATGGCATCCTCCCGACATTGCGCTTAAGGAGCAACGCAAGATTCCTATTAACAATTGACTAATTTTTCAAATTCCGATCAAAGTCTATCAGGAACAAGAAAAATCATCTTCACACGAACATTTACAGGTCTTGCCTCAATTTTAATAAATTTTGGTGTCAAATTAGACTTATTTTTATCCTTAGACTTAACAAAGGCAAAGCATGAAAACCCAATTGATTTAATAAATTTTAAAAGCTTTGCATTGGGATAAAGTTCAGATAAAACTAAAGGTTGGTCTCGGATTAGAAGATTTTTCCCACCTAATAGAATGTCAAAGTCTGCTCCTTCAGCATCTGTCTTAATACACGACACATGAAGGGATGGATATTCTAACATCAAATTATCTAGGGTATTAACCTTAACCATTATCCCATCACCTTTATCACTTTTTCTCACCAGTGAATTTAGTTCAGGCATAGAACTTAGAGTAAGTTCCATTGTACCAGGTTTAGAAAAAAGAGCTTCTTTAAGAATAGAAACATTTTGAAACTGAGAAAGATTTTTTTCTAAATCTTTAATTATTCGTGGATCGGGTTCAAAGGCATAAACTTTGTCAGATAAGGGAGCAGCAAGCAAGCTATAATATCCAATATTCGCTCCAATATCAATAAAACTTTTACCCTTATCTAAAAATTTAGTCAATAAAACCTCACTCCCCCAATCTAGCTTACTTCTCTTGAGAAAAACTTCTGTACCAAATTTACTATTCCAAGGTAGAATTATTTCTACATTGTTAAATAGTAGAAACTTTTGGTTAACTTTTATAAGCTTATAAAATCTTCTTAACAAATAGCGGTATACAAAATTTAGATAACCAACTTCACTAGCCAAGCGATTAAAATAGCTAAATTGCTGGAAAAAGGTTAAAATTAACATTTTATCCCTAAAATAACTACATTTAAAAGACGTTTTTGCCTTTGATAAATAGAGTTTAGACTATACTAAAACTCAACAATTATTAAAGTCCCGCCAAATTTTTTATCTTGATCAACCACCTCATATTAATGGTTATTTGAGGAATGATTATCGGGGCTTCAGTAAAAATACCTCAAAAATAGCCTCTAAATCTTACACAGTAATGGTTTAACCTCTAACTAACTAGTTTGTTAAGATCTCTAAAGTTTGACCCACAGAACTTGCGCAGAAATCGGGTTTATAGACGAAATTTCCTGATTTGAAAGACAATAATTAGGGAAATAACCCAGTTTCTTATCAGGGCAAACGCATCTTATTGTGAAGTTCTGACAGGACAAGGATCTCAGACTTGTGAGTATTTATACTCATTAATGATCTAAAGCTTAACAGCAGAAGCTTCCAGAATTTAGATGGGTTTGTCCTGGTTTCTTATTTAGGTGCGTAAGTCCGGACTTATTTTTAGCCTATTATTGTATTTTTCTTCTCCGTGTTAGGTTAGCTGTCATTTGCACCACTTAAAAACACTAAAGTCTTAATTATCCTAGAAGTCAAATAACTACAATTGTCAGAGACAAGATTTTAATAGTTAGATTATTGGCTCAATAGTAGAAACGGTTCAAAGATTATTGAATGATCCCTCAGTGAGATTTACAATACCAAAGAAAAAATCTGTTATACCAGTTTTAAAAAATAATTTTACGAATAATCAGTGTAATTAAAAGACTTGAGAAGAGATGTCACTTTAACAAAGCGGTGCAACCCCGCGCCGTCTCATGACGCAAGGGAACGTGGATCAAGAGAAAAAGATGATTGACAACCTAAAAAATAGTATTGAAGGCATTAATTATGACTCCTGACTCTTAATAAATAACCTAGTGATTTTTAGCCAACATTTATCATATTGGTATTAAAGTTATCAGTAATTTTTCAGAAAAAATAGCAGAATATAGGCAATTTACCTTGAAAAAAACAAAAAAAATCTTAATGGATGAAATTAATTTTTCTGAAGAAGAACCAAAAAAAAATTAATGCTAAGTATCCATAGCTACTTTTTTTTGCGCTGAAGGGGAAAGTAAAACGATAGGCCATTATTTAATTTTACTGATGGAAGATAATAAGATTGACATCAGTGAAACAATGTACCTGGCTCCAAGGTCCAGCATGTTTGGGGTCTAAAGGCGCGTTCCACACTACGTCCCTAATCCGACGCCTGCCATAGACACTGCTAGCTCAATAGCATTCAATTAATTACCATAACACACTCAGCAGGAAAACCAATCTATGTTGCGGTTTTCCCATACGAAGATCCCCCCTCATGAGAGCGTGGGTCTTCAACTAACGTGGAGATAAGTTATGTAGCAATGTGCGCTGGCATATTTACATACTACATACTAATAACAAAAGTAGTATTTCAGTTGCCGTCTGACCTATATTTTTCATAAATTACGCGCTCGCCAAAGGAAAAAAAAAATTTGAAGGATAGTTGTTCAGGTATTGACAATTTACAACTTACAGTTTATAAATTATGATATTTATATCTGAAAATAATTAGTGAGTGTGATGGTACATCCTTACAGTCAAGATTTACGCGAACGTGCTCTTAATCTCATTAATAATGGTATGTCTATCAATCGTGTAAGTCGTCTCTTAAAAATCAGCCGACCTACTCTTCACATATTGGCGAGAACGATATTTAATAACAGGTTCAACCGAGCCTAAAATAAGTGTACCTTCTCCTCAAATTTATATTATTAAATATCTGGAAGAATTTGAGAAGTTTGTTGAGACTAATTATGATTAAACCCAAAAACAAATGGCTGCAAAATGGGGAAATTGTAGTCGTTTTACTATTAGTAGAAAATTAAAAAAGCTCGGTTTTACTCCTAAAAAAAACTATGGTTATCAAGAAAGAGATGATTTGGAAAGAGAAGAGTTTGTCTTAAAACTGAATCAAATAGACAAAAAAAAATATTGTATATTGTAGATGAAGCCGGAATAGATAATAGAGAAGATTATCCTTATGGTTATGGAATTAAAGGGAAAAGAGTACCAGGTATGAATTCAGGAAAAAGAACTGAGAGAGTAAGTTGGTAGAGAGCTATAAATCAATCAAAAATGTTTGCTCCTTTAACATAGAAGGGCAGTTGTAATCGTGACTTGTTTGAGAACTGGTTGGAAAATTGTTTACTAGCAAAATTAAAACCAGGACAAGTTATCATACAGGATAACGCAACGTTTCATAAATCAATTTATATAGAAAAATTAGTGGCCAAGCAAGAGTGTGAAATCTGGTATTTAGCACCATACTCACCAGATTTTAATAAGATAGAACGCTGGTGGTTTGTGTGAAAAAATTGGATCAGACAAAGACTCAAAGAATTTGAGAATTTTAGAGACTGTGTGGATGCAGCTTTTATGGAAAATCCTCAAGTTTTTCACGCTTTGGTCAAAGATATCAATTATTCCTATTAGGATTTCGTCGCTCTCAGAAGCGATGGCGCTCACACAACACTCTGACACCAAATCTAAGCATAAAAATAGAATTTTTTAGTTGTCTTTTAAATCAAAGTCAAAGGTGCGAGTCTATCAAACTTCAACCTAGTCGCGATCGCGACAGCGGAACGGAGTTCTATCCCATGGTTTGTCAAAATATCTATCATGCAGCAGAGTTTTGTAATATATTAAATACAGTAGTAGTATAAAAATACGCCACCGCTCATTGCTATAGAAACAAAAGTAGGATAGATTAATATTAGACTACATTAACAGCTTCTTAATAGAATATTTAAAAAGCATTCTGTGCTGAATATTAATTAAACCATCATGACATCTGCATCTCCAAACCACATAGCAACAGAGTACACCACAATCCCAATAGAGGATGTGGAAGTTATAGAGGGTAGCAGCCATGAGGTGTCTCACCCTCAAAATAATTATGTTTATAACAATCCTGAAATCAATAACAGTAATGGAGATAATCCCAAAAGTAAATCAACAGTTAACGAAAGTAGTGCATTAGTTAATCCTGGTTCTGCTGGCTCTAATTTCTCAGAATTTCTGGTTCCCTTAACAAAAGACACTTTTGTCGAAGCTGTTAAAGATGTTGAAGAAAAGCTAAAGACAGTTAATAAAACCCTTGGGATGCTCAACAATTTGTTAGAAGCTCAAGGATTTGATGCGATTTTACATGAAATGTTACGTTCAATTACTCTGAAAACAGGAGAATTATTGAACGCAGACCGAACAACAATTTGGTTATTAGATGAAGAAAAAGATGAGCTTTGGTCAACAATTGCCCAAGGAGCTAATGGAAAACCATTAGAATTAAGAATTCCAGCAAATGTGGGAATAGCTGGAGAATCAGCTCAAGGAAAAAAAATTATTAATATACCCTACGACTTCTACGATGACCCCCGTTCGACCTTTACCAAAAAATTCGATAAACAAAACGGATATCGAACTTACAGTATGGTAGTAATGCCATTATTGCAAGAAGAAACTGGGGATTTAATTGCAGTTGTCCAACTTCTAAATAAGTTCAAACTAGACGCAGAAAAATATGAACTCTTAGAAGAAAAAATAGATGTCGATGGATTTACCGAAGAAGATGAAAGACTATTTCGTGAATTTGCTCCTTCTATTAGTCTGATACTGGAATCTTCTAAATCGTTTTATGCAGCTACCCAAAGACAAAGAGCAGCAGAAGCTTTAATGAAAGCTGTAGACTCCCTTAGTAAAAGTAGCCTAGACTTAGAAGATACTCTGAAAAAAGTCATGGATCAGGCCAAGGAACTGATGAATGCAGACCGCAGTACCTTATGGCTGATAGACAACGATAAAAATCAACTCTGGACAAAAATTCCAGTTGATGGTAAACTGATTGAAATAAGAATAGCTAAAGATAAAGGTTTCGCTGGTGTGGTTGCCACATCTGGCGAACCGCTACTAATTCCTTTTGACGTATATAAAGATTCCCGTTCAGTTACAGCCAAAGAAACAGACGAAAAAACAGGTTATCGTACTTGTAGTCTATTATGTATGCCTGTTTTTAATGCGGATCATGAATTAATTGGTGTGACTCAGTTAATTAACAAAAAGAAACAAGGAGAATATCCAGCCTATAATCCCGCAGATTGGCCTAATGCACCAGAACAATGGAGAGCTAGTTTTAATCGCAATGACTTAGAGTTTATGAAGGCTTTTAACATCCAAGCAGGTGTTGCCCTTCAAAACGCTAAATTATTTGATACAGTCAAACAGGAACAACAAAGGCAAAGAGACATTCTACGCAGTCTCACCAACGGTGTAATCTCTACTGATAAAAAAGGCAAAGTCATTGCTACGAATGAAAGTGCTAGACATTTACTAGGGATTGGTGATACAGATATATTAGCAGGTAAATCTGTCAAAGATTTGGTTTGCCTCAAGGAAGGTGAATTTTCTAAATGGTTAGATCTAGCTCTCTCTCCTAATGAGAGTAAAGAGTCCCAGCAGTATTATCCCGATCAAACTTTGTTCCCTCAAGGAGATTTAGATCCTCAAAGTATTAATTTGTCAATTAACTCAATGATTGATGTTTTGGAACCAGAGAAGGTGAATGGTGTGTTGGTGGTGATGGAGGACATCTCTGGAGAAAAGCAAGTTAAAAATTTGATGTATCGTTACATGACAGCAGAAGTTGCAGAACAATTATTAGCAAGTGGTGAAGCTAATTTAGGAGGTAAACGTCAAAAAGTTTCTGTACTTTTCAGTGATATTCGTAGCTACACTACTTTGACAGAAAGTATGAGCGCTGAACAAGTTGTTAGTATGCTGAACGAATACTTTGAAGAGATGGTAGATGCTGTCTTCAAATACAAAGGCACTCTCGATAAATATATAGGAGATGCCTTAATGGCAGTATTTGGATCTCCAGCTCCCTTAGCAGATCATCCTTTGTGTGCCATGCAAACTGCTGTGGAAATGCGCCAACGCTTGAAGGAGTTTAATAAAGAGCGTGTAGCCAAAAATAAACAGGCTATCAGTATTGGTATGGGGATTCACTCAGATGAAGTAGTTAGTGGTAATATTGGCTCTAGTAAACGTATGGAGCTAACTTCTATTGGAGATGGTGTGAACCTAGCTTCTCGCCTTGAAGGTACAAGTAAACAGTATGGTACAGATTTAATCATCAGTGAAAATACTTATCAACCTTACAAAGAAAAGCTTTGGGTTAGGGAATTAGACTTGATTACTGTGAAGGGAAAAAGTAAGCCTGTCAGAATATACGAACTTTTAGGTTTTAAAGAAGGTGCTCTGAAGCAAGACTTGAGTGATAAACAACATCAAATTGTTGAACATTATCATCAAGGAAGGGAGTATTATTTAAGGCCATCCAAAGAGAAAAATTTAAAAGATAAAGATATTGAGGAAGCTTTTGTCAAAGCTGAAGCTGAATTTAAAAAAGTTCTGAATATTGACCCAAAAAACAAAGCAGCTGAGTTACACGTTGGTCGTTGTCAACTATTTCAGGCCGAACTTCCTCCAAAAGATTGGGATGGAGTTTGGAAATTAACTGAAAAGTAAATATTTCCCTTTAAATAATAATGTTAGCTCCTGTATTTTGAAACAAACCAACCCCAGTTATGAATGATTTAAGTTCCCACTACTCAGATAGTGAGTGGGTAGACCAAGTTAATAAGTTATTGGTTGAGATTGCCAGTATTTCTGTATCAGATCAACCGAAGCTACCAGAAAATATTGCTCAAAGGGCTCTACCACTGGCCAAAACAGCAAAAAGTATCCAAGAAAAAGCTGATAGCCTAATTATTCCTTCAGATTCGTTAGAATGGGTAGAGAAAGTTCGTCAACTTTTGTTGGATTTATCTCGTGCTTCTTTGGCAGATATACCCAGACTACCTGTAAGTATAGGTCAAAGATCGCTGGTATTAGCAAAAACAGCTCAAAATATTAAAGACAAAGTTGCGGAAAAAAAATATTAGTTGTCAATAATCAAAGTTTAAAGCTTAGGTGAACTTAAAAAAAGCATCTATATAAAACTTCTATTACAACTAAAAAGTTTAAGTTTTTTAGAAATTTCCTGAATATGGAATCAGATAGTCAACCTCCTAGTTACTCAGATGATAAACCTCCTCAAAGGATTGCAAATATTTTGGGAACGGCGATCGCTGTATTGACTCTAACATTACCTTTATTAGCCATTGCTCGTTATTCTCATAGTAATATAAATCTAAATCCTCAAACGTCTTATGAATTGTCTGGGTATGAATGATTTCTGACTAAATTTCTAAGAACTTTAGTTTCAATTTCTATCTTACTTCAGCCTCTAAGGTTACTCTAACTGAACCTGCTTCCTTAGAGATAAAATAAATTTGGTTGATACTATTTTCTTTTTGCTCAGAAGATTAAGAGTTCAACCACACTATAACAGGAAAAGGGATGCTTATAACATTTTTCTTCCCTTTTGCCTGTCCCCCATTTATTTGTACCTTTTAGCCCACATTCCACAGGTCAATTTATAGTATTGTAAGTAGTACAAAAAACTGGAGATATCAAAGTATTTATATTCTTTAAATCATTTTTATTCACCTTGTTCAAGGTTAAATCATCAGAAAAAAATTAAGTATAATTTCGATAATTGACGAATAGCAGTAATTGAACTCAAAAGCAACAACCTAATATCAAGTCTACTTAGGGTTTGCTGAAAAAGTCTTATGGTTGAGGGTATAATTCAGAATGGGCGAATTCAGAGGAGTTAGGAGGAAGAAATATCACTTGATTTTTCTATCCTTATCTACTCACTCATCCTAACTTTTTTAGCTCCCTAGACCGAAACCTTGCACCTTTTTTAACTCTAAATGGGCAAATTCAGAGGATTTAGGAGGAAGAAATATCACTTGATTTTTCTATCCTTATCTACTCACTCATCCTAACTTTTTTAGCTCTCTGGACCGAAACCTTGCACCTTTTTTAACTCTAAAAAGACTCAAATATTTACAATGGAAGGCTTGGACAGTTAATCAGCAAGTCCTACTTAACTAAGCAGAATAAAAATTTTCTCATCTTTGATTTCTCAAATCTCCCAAATCTTCCTTTTCCCTGTTTTCAAATTCAGTTTTCCCTACTACCTATTATTTTTATTTGTGATTATTCAACCCAAAATAATATAGCTTATTATTAAAGAGGCTCTTCTAGGGTAGCTCTGATAAATTACTATAAAATAAACTCCATAATCCTTCCATAGCAATGGTTATGATCCTAGAAAAAAGTAATTCTCATCAAAAGGGATTTTTATACCAATTTCATAAAATATTGCTACAGTGCTTTATTCTCTTACTAGGTATCTATAGATTAATACTGTAACGACCTTTTTTGAATTTGGTATTATTTGGTTGAATATTTTACTCTTTAAGGATTTAAGCTCATTTAAATTACCGCATAATTAATAATTAATAATTATTAATTAAATAATTCAGCTTTATTCGCCTCCCCTTTCAAGGATAAAAAGCAGTCCTTAGATGGCGAGGTTTCCCGAAGAGTGCAGAACCGCTCCGAAGTGCGCCATATCCAATCTCCCCTCGAGAAAAGTGCTCTTGAATTTCCTTATATTCAATTCCGTAACGGTTTTAACCTTCTTGTAATTATCCGTTACCCATTATCCATTATCAATTAATGAAAAAGAGGCACTTAGAGCTGATTTATAAAGTAAATCTTAAATTAGCTAGTCGCTTGACCATGAGTTGGATTAATGAGCCATAAATCATTGCTTCACTTACATCTGAATACACTTACGTTACCTTACTTAAGCGCCTAAATCTATTTAGCCACCCAAAAGTGCGTTCCACAATCCATCGCGCACGGCAATTGCTCAAAACCTCACGGGGTGACAAGGTAGCTGAAAGCTATATATAGAGGTGGACTTATCAAATAAGCTGAAGAATAGTTCAACTAAAATCCCACTATTATTGAGAATAGATGGGGGTGTGGTGCGTTCGCGGAGCGTTGCGGAGCGCAGTATCGCGCCACACAGTAGCTTGATTATTTATTCAAATAACTGGCAAAACAGTTAAAAATCCGATCAAAAAGGGTTGGTAATTACAAATAAAAATTAATAAAAGAGAATATATTAGGCTTTGATCAAAACCAGATCGAACAAAAGTTGAGTCCATCTCAAATAATAACATTACAAATATTATTATACTTAACATCAGTACATAAAACCGTACAAATATCAAAATTAAGTACT
>NZ_JAAHGT010000233.1 GCF_010672385.1 Okeania sp. SIO2F4 | reverse complement strand
GATAATGAACTAGGAGGTTAAATTACTATGAGATTTATTAGTCCGAAAATTGATTATGCTTTTAAGAAAATATTCGGTTCCGATGCCAGTCAAGACATATTAATTAGCTTTCTTAATGCCCCCCTTTATAAGGGGAAAAACAAGATTAAATCTTGGGAAATTATCGACCCCTATAATACCAAATCTCAAAAAGTTTGCTATATATCGTTGTGATGGGGAGATGGGGAGATGGCAATCAAATATAGCATTACTATGCCTCTTACAGAGAAGCTACACTATCAGAAATCGTATCACCCCGGTCAAGTTCAAATTTTAAAGGATAGTTTTTGGATGTTCTGGCAGTTTTGGACGATAAGTCAACAGTTATTATTGAGATGCAACTTGCTAACGTGACAGGTTTTGAAAATAGAGTGGTTTATAATGTCGCCAAAATTTATTCAAACCAGCTAAAATCGGGAGATGATTATCCAGAAATTAGACCGATAATAGCTTTAAAAATTGTGGATTTTCTCATGTTTCAAAACACGGATAGATTGATTACTAACTTTGTTTTAAAAGAGAGATTAGAAAATTTGTAAGCATTCAGCTATTAGCAGTCAGCAATCAGCAAGAAAAACCTGCGCTTAAGGACGGGGTGTAAATAAATATAGACTTTAAGGTCAAGGGTGCTAACTTTTGTGGTCAGAAAAATCTGACTCCATTGATAAAGCTTTCCTATACGCACTAAAAGCAATAGCTGAGAGCTGAGAGCTGACGGCTGAATGCTTGCGAAAATTTTGAATATACTAAAGAGCAAATGGGTTTCGTATTTGTACAGTTGCCGAAATTTAAGAATAGTTTGGAGGAGTTAGAGACTTTAACAGATAAGTGGATTTCTTTTATTAAATAAGCAGCTATTTTGGAGGAAATACCAGCTTCTTTAAGGGAGGTTACCGAAATAGAAAAAGCTCTCAATATTGCCAACCGCACTAATTTAACTCTTCAAGAATTGGAAAAATTAGATGGGCAAGAAAACTTAATTCAAGACCGTCGGGGTCAAATTGCTTTTGTCGAAGAAAAAGGCAGAATTAAAGAAGCGATCGCTTTGATAATACTTTTGCTAAAAAAGCGTTTTAGAGAAGTTCGAGAAAATGAAGTTGCTACTCAGGTTAAAAGTCTATCTTTGGAAAATTTGGAGGCTTTAGTTAAGACAGTTTTAAGGTTTAACAATCTCGACGGTTTATCGAATTGGTTAACAGATAGGTATACCAATTCACTTTAAGGATTTCACAAATAGTTTCAAACTTTATAGCGCTTTTCATTAAAATAGAATACAGCTATCAGGTTTTAACTTATCAAACTTAAAATATACTTATATTTTGTCTGTAGTCAACATGAGTGAAAACCGCTATAAATGTAAAATAACTGCCTATTGTATTGTCAAAATTTTTAGTAATCGCAAATCTAACTTCTGACTTCTGACTTCTATGAAACGGTAGTAGGTGTTGCTCAAAACATACATTTTTGTTTGATAATACTTTTTATTTTTCCTGAATCTTCAATTCATCAATATTCCAAAAAGCTCCACCAATGGCAGAAAATTTTAAATTATCAATATGATTACGAACTGCTTGGAGTGAAAGAGAATTTACTAAAAAAAATACAGGCAATTGTTCGGCAACAATTTGTTGAAATTCTCCGTAAATTTCTCGGCGTTGATTTTCATTTACTGTCTGATATCCAGCAGTAAACAAACGGTCAATTTCTTTTTCCCAATCAGAAACTTGCCAATTTTTCATCCTTGGTTCACCAGGTTTAGAACCTAAATTAAACTGATGAAATGAACCATTACTTGACCAAAATAAGGATAGTAAATTTGGTTCAAAGTCAGCACCAGGAACACCAAAAGCTCCGACATAACATTCCCAATCTCGACTTAAGAATAGCTTTTGTAAAACAGTGTTGAAGTTTAGTACCTGTAAATTTGCTTTAATCCCGATATTACTTAAATCTTCTTTGATTTGAACTGCTGTATCTATGCGTAATTTTTCTTCAGACTTTACTAAAATTGTAAATTCTACTCGGTTGCCATCTTTATCTAGTAATTCATTGGCATCATTATATTGAAAACCAGCATCTAATAATAATTTTTTTGCCTTTTCAGGATTGTATTTATAGACCTTTAATCCTGCTTCTGGAGATAAATAATAAGGACTTTGTACTGCAAGAGCAGAGTGTCGTATTTCCCCTAAACCGCGATAAATATTGTTATTAATTTGTTGGCGATTAATAGAATATGCAACTGCTTGTCGAAATGCTAAATTATTAAACCAACGAGACTTCATTGGATTTAAAAAAGGTTTCCCTTGAGAATTTATTCCTTGATTAAGATTAAAACCAACAAATTGAAAGTTTAAGTTTGGACCACCATTATAAATCTTATATTTGCCTCGTTTTTCTTCTCGCTTAAGTAATTGAAATGCTTCGGCATCTACTCCAATACTGTCTAATTCCCCTGAACGAAATCTCAGCAATTGATTGTCAGTTGATGGAATAATTTCGATAATTAATTTATCAAGATATGGAAGAGAGTTACCTGCTAAATCGGAACGCCAATAGAAGGGATTTTTCTGTAAAACGATTCTTTGGGAAGGGATATAATTTTCCAGTCTAAATGCACCATTGCCAATAATTTCTTGTGGTTTTGTATTTGTATTCCAGGTCGATAAAAATAGAGGTTTACCATCAGCGTCAGTTGACAAAATAGTATCCCGCAAAGCATGATCTGGTAAAATTTTTAATCTTCCTATGTATCTGAGAAATGGCGCAAAGGGTTCGGGCAAAATAAATTCTACTCGACGTTTATCTATTTTTTTCACTGAGGGAAAAGCACCAGTACTACCAATTCTTAAAAAGTCTTTGTAGACAGTAGGAATTTTTGGGTTGAGATAAATATCTTGATAGGTAAATACAACATCATCAGCAGTAAGAGGTTTTCCATCAGACCATTTTAATTCTGACCGCAAAGTAAAGATAATTCGCTTTTTATCTTCAGAAAAAATCCAAGATTCTGCTAAGGCAGGTTCTAATTCTCCAGTCAAACCATTTTCTGATATTAATCCCTCATAAATAAATCCAAAAATTCCATAAGGAGAACGAGATATAGGATAGTTAAAAGTTGGTGGCGGACTAGGGTTAACTAAAACTAATTTTGAGTTATTGTTACTCTGAGAGTTTAATAATATTGGGCGACAACCAGTGGTCAGAATTAATAAACAACATAATACAACCCCTACTAAAAACTGTAGCACTCTAGAAATAGTAAACCGATAAATATCTTGATTTTTATTTTTACTTTCTAACATTTGGGAAAATTACTAAATAAAATTTGCCTAGCTTAGACTATTTTACAGTTTTGTAGTAATTAGACATAGGTGTGAATATAAAGATATAGATTTTTTGCAAGAGTAGGTAATACCAATTCCCATGCATTAATGCTATACTTCGGTAATATAGCAATCAGGAATCAGATGTGAGAATTGAGATGTTCCTTAAAAGGATAGAATATAGCAGTTATCTTATGAAGAAGATACATTTTTTTCTTCTTTCCTGTAGCAATAGTGCCTCCATACCTAAAAGTCTCCAATATCTCACAACTAAAATCATATTGCTATATATTCGTTTTTTTCTTCTTTTCTGTTCCCTCCATACCTATTCCCTCCATACCTAAAAGTCTCCAATATCTCACAACTAAAATCATATTGCTATACTTCAGTTATCAACTAATTAGCACAGGCTGAATCATATTTTTGCTAATTTAAGCTAATTTAATGTTAATTATTTTTATGTTGTACAGACGTTCCATGCAACGTCCCTACCTCCCCCACTCCCCTACTCCCCTACTCTGAAATAGATAAAGTTTTTGAGAAATCATATAAAAGGGAACATCGGATCTGGGAACAGGGAAGATATTTTTAGGAAAAAAGTACGAAAAATGAAACGGAAGTAACTTTTACCGAAGAATAAAAGTTTAAAGCCTCTCACTCGCTGTGGAGAAACAAGCGGTCGGAAAGCGGAGCATGACCTTAGGATGGGATGGCGAGGTCTCCGTTCCCTCCGGGACGCTACGCGTTAGTGAAGCTTTGCGCTAGCAAACGCTTGCCTCCAATCGACCAAGAGAGAAAAAATTTTCCTTTTATTCAATCCAATCCGTTTTAGGGAGAGGTAATTATCAATTATCCATTATCAATTATCCATTATTTAATTGTCTTGTCTTGGATGTTAAATCAAGGGTAAGTTAATTTTCTGGAGATATCTATTAGACCTCTCCAAAAATAAAAAATCAAATCAATCCCATATGCACAAACCGTCAATTCTTTCCCCCTACTCCCTACTCCCTCTTTTCTGGAGATATCTATTAGGTAGGTGAGCAAAATTAAACGCAGGTGGAACTGAAGTAAGTAAATTTTCCAAAACTATTCTGACAGTAACTCGCCAATCTAAATTCTGACTTCTGTAGAAGCAATTCATAAATTTCATAAGATTTTTCGAGGAACCATTATAAAAACCTTCTATGAAAAATCTCTACATTATTTGGTGGTGCATTGTGATTATTTTTGTTACGAGGTATAGCAGTGGGAGAATCTTGCTCCCGTGATAGGGGTTGCTTGTTTTTATCTACCATTATACGAGCAAGACAACCCATTCTTTTTTATATAAATTTAAAAAAAGAATGTTACGAATAATTGGGGCGATCGAAAGAATTTACAGGAGATGTAACTTTGAGTAAAAAGATGATTTTAGAACTAAAAAATGATATAAAATTTATTCATTATGAACCCTAACTCCTAACTCCTAATAAATAGCATGGTCATTTGTAGCAAACATTTATCACGCTTGGTATTAACGAATAATTAATAATTAATATAGCGTTTACCAAGCTCGTGAGGTACAGTTATCTTTATTGTTTTATTGTCTTTTTATTCCCTGTTCCCTCAAACCTAAAATTTTGTATCTCACGCTTTTTGGGAATTGCTATAATTATTAATTAAATATCTTGGTTAAAAGCCGACCCCCATAGGGAAAAAAAAGTGCTAGAATATTTCCCGCTCTTCAATTTGGTTACCGAAAAATCAAGGTTTAAAGCCTTCTATTTCAAGAGAAAAAGCGGTGGAGGGATGCAGAGGAAACCTAGCCAGCTCCAATCTCCCCTTGAGCAGAAAAAAATTTCCTTTTTAACCAATCCTCAATGTTTTAAGAAGAAGTAATTATTAATTATTAATTGTTAATTATTAATTATTGAAGGTTTTCCTTGAGATAATTATCCATTATCCATTATCCATTAATGAAACTCTGTCTATGTATTTTGTTGTGGAAAATTTAGATGAAGTTGCCCAAACTGAAAAATAAATGGTAAAGTTTTGTAAAGAAAGCCCATTTACCAAATCATTATGAAACGACAACTAACAGAAGGTAGCATCGGCCCACTATTACTAAAGCTAACACTGCCTATGATTTGGGGAGTGTTTGCTGTCATTGGTTTCAATATTGTTGATACCTACTTTGTCGGTCAACTCGGAACAAAGGAGCTAGCAGCAATGAGTTTCACTTTCCCAGTAGTAACATTATTAGGTAGTGTATCAATGGGTTTGGGAACAGGTGCTGCTTCTGTTATATCTAGAGCTATTGGAGAAGGAGACCTCTACAAAGTCAAGCGACTTACCACTGATAGTTTAATTTTATCCTTATTAGTAGTAGGAATTTTGGTAGTTCTAGGTTTAACAACTATCGACCCTGTATTTACTGCATTAGGCGCAAAAACAGAAATTCTGCCTCTAATTCGACAATATATGGAAATTTGGTATCTGGGAGTAATTTTTATAGTAGTGCCAATGGTAGGTAATAGTGCTATTCGCGCTGCTGGTAATACATTCATTCCTAGTGTGGTGATGACTGTAGCAGGTATTGTCAATGCTGTATTAGACCCAATGTTAATTTTTGGAGTAGGTGCAATTCCAGCAATGGGTTTGCAAGGAGCAGCATTAGCAACTGTTATTAGTAGGGCAACTACGTTAGTAGCTTCTTTGTTTTTTCTGCACTACCGCGAACAAATGATTTCTTGGGAGTTGCCTAGTTTTAAGGTTATCCTCCGAAATTGGCAAAATATCCTTTATATAGGTATACCTGCCACAGGTACGAATATGATTACACCAATTTCTATTACTTTTATTACTAGCTTGATGGCAAGTTATGGCACTGCCACAGTGGCAGGTTTTGGTGTTGCTTCTAAGGTAGAGATGTTTTCTATTATTGTGCCAATTGCATTATCTGCTAGTTTCGCTCCGTTTGTCGGGCAAAATTGGGGAGCGAAAAAGTATGACCGCGTGTATTTGGGTTTGCGTTTAGGGTTTCAGTTTTGTTTGTTTTGGGGAGCTATGGTAGCGATCGCTTTTGGTATAGGTGGGAGTTGGGTTGCTTCAGTGTTTGATAAAGACCCGGAAGTTGTGGAAGTCGCTGCTAAATATCTACTGATAGTACCTATTAGTTATGGTGCTGCAGGAATTATATTAATTTCTAGTGTAACTTTTAATGCTTTGGGAAAACCTTTACCTTCTATGGTAATGACTATCACAAGGATGTTATTTTTGTATGTACCTTTGGCATATTTGGGAAGTTGGTTATTTGGAATAAATGGTGTTTTTGCTGCTGCTTGTTTTGCTAATTTGGCAGTTGGTATTGGAGCTTATCTTTGGTATCATAAAAATTTTCGTCTAAACAATTTGACACAGGAAAACCAATTAGTAACAGACCAGTAATTTCAGTTATCAGTATCTCCTATTTCAGTAAAATACTTAATTTGCTTTTTTTATCGCCTTGAAAGGAGAAGCTTAAAACCTTATTTTATGCTCAAAAGTAGATATTTTTAAGTTATACAATTAATGCTTGATTTAATAAGGAGTTTAGTATTTTTGGCAAATCAGATAATAGCTAATAATTAAGTTTGTAGTAGGGCTTCAGCCAGAATATACAGCAGATTCTACCTTTGTAAGTTACATCCATAGCGGGGAATATGCCCGCACTACAGATATTTAATTGTTAATATCTGTACTTCATATAGTTAGAATTTACTGTAAATATTTTAAGGGCTAGAGCAAAACTACAAACAAAGACTTTATTATACTAATTATACAAACATAATATAAAACTTAGGTACACTCAGCCATCTTAACAATTAGACTAATGTAAGACTATAAATATCGGAATAACTAAGGATATAAAAAAATGCAATATCGAAGAATTAATCCTGTAAACTTAGTAGGAGAAACATTGGATATTACTCGGTCTGTATATATTCCTTGTTTAATTATCGCTTCTCTTGGTTTTTTGATAACTTTGGCATCTAATTTACTGTCGAATTTACCAATAATAAGTCCTATATTATTTACTATCTTTACTATTTTAGTAATATTAGAACTACTTTGGAAAGGAGCTAATATTGTCTATCTTTATCGGCATTTTTCTCGCAATCCTATAAGTATAAAAGAAGCATTTAATCTAAGCATTAAAAAGATTTTTAAATTATTTTTAGCATCATTTATTATTTTATTAATCTTTTTTGTTGGACTAATATTATTCTTTTTTCCTGGATTTTATATGATTTTCCGCTTATTACCTTTTCTCTACAGTATTGTTATAGAAGATTTATCCGCTTTAGATGGAATTAGTAGAAGTTGGCAGTTAACAAAAGGTCACTGGTGGTTAATATTCTTGTCAAGTTTGTTGATAGGAATAGTTTTACTTATTCCTGTAATTATATTACATTTTATTTTATTATTTTTGGGTATACCAGAACAAATAGCTAATATAGTATCCGATATTCTTAGTTTTTTAACAGATCCGTTTTTTAGTGTTTATGGCTATTTATTATATGTGAACCTGAAAGAAGATTACAATGAGAGATTGTCAAATCATCAACTAAACCATTAATCAATAAAATCTTAAAAATTAAATAGTAAGAAATAGGCAATTTCAGTTATCAGTATCAATTAATAAAGCTTTTATAGCACATCAAAAGCAATAGAGTTGTTGGGCATCATTCCCCAGGAAATGCTTAGGCTAACTATATATATTATGCAATACCAACAAATTAATGTTACTAACTTGTTAGATAAAACTTTTGCAACTTTTCGTGTTATTTACTTACCTCTCCTAATTATAGGTTTGCCTGCTGTAATCTTATTCGTGTTACTATATTTCTTACCAGAATCTAGTACCCAATACTATTGGTTATATTGGTTTTTGGTAGTATTAATTAACCCCTGGTTATTCGCAATTCGTTACTTATATATTTATAAATATTTGAGAGGAATTAGAATTAGTTTAGTACAAGCTTTTCGTAGAGGGTTCAAAAAGTTTATCTCATTAGCTATTTTATCGTTGATTACACTAGATCCATTGATATTAATCAAAGATAAATTAAGATCAAATATAGGATTGTCAATTTTATTTTATATATCATTAATTTATTTTGCTACACGAATTGGTTTTTATGAGCAGATGGTTTTAATTGAAGGTACTTCACCTTTTAGAGCAATTACTCGTAGCTGGCAGTTGACTAAAGGATATTTCTGGGTAATTATTCGAGCTAACTTGATTTTCTTCGTAGTCTTTTGTTTTCCAATGTTTTTATTCGATACAATTCTCGAAAGTATCTTAAATCTAATTCCCATAACTTCTGCTCTTCGACAAGATATATTATCTGATATTATTAGGTATTTTGCAGGGCCGACACTTTCAAGTATTTTTTCTGTTCTACTTTATATGGAATTGAAGAAAATAAAAAGAATAGATATTAGCAAAACATAATTCATTCAATTTGGTAATTTTAGTATAAGTCGTTTAAATGCACAACAGCTTATTGCCACATTTTATGTGTGTCAGTCTACTACCTTAATTGCTAGAAAAAAAATATTAACAAAATTAAAAATTTCAAGCTATACTGTAAACTAAAAAACACTCTTAGGAAGTTTACCCAAACCCCATGCGGTTGCAATGTCAGTTCAGTGGACAAATTATTACCTTAGACAGCCAAAACCCAATTGGTGGGGGTGGTGAAGGTCGTATCTATTCTGTGCTACAAAATCCCTCCCTAGTGGCCAAAATTTATCATAAACCCACAGACGAGGATGCCGATAAACTGACCGTAATGTTCTCTCATCCACCAGATGCACCAATGGGAACCGGACATTCAGCGATCGCATGGCCTGTAGACCTATTACGCACCACCAACAACAAACAGCAAATTATCGGCTTTTTAATGCCCCGTGTTTCCAGAGCGGAACCGATACATATATTCTACAACCCTAGAAACCGTCGGGAAAAAAAGCCACTCTTCAACTATCGTTATCTCCACCGCACAGCTCGTAACTTAGTTGCAGCAGTCAACGCTTTACATAACAGTGGATATACCATCGGCGATGTCAACGAATCAAATATTTTAGTCACCGATACCGCTCTTGTCACCCTAGTTGATACCGACTCATTTCAAGTACGCGACCCCTATACCCTAGAAATTTACCGTTGCCCAGTGGGTAAACCAGAATTCACCCCCCCAGAATTACAAGGTCGAAGTTTCCGGGAAGTTGACCGCAAACCCGAACATGACTTATTTGGTATAGCAGTATTAATATTTCAACTATTGATGGAAGGAACTCACCCTTTTGCTGGAGTTTACAAAGGTAGAGGCGAACCTCCAACTCTCGAAGCGCGAATCAAAGTAGGTCATTTTCCCTACAGTAAAAAGCGAGTTCCCTATCGCCCGACCCCACTGGCGCCAGATTGGAAAATTTTGCATCCCACCATACAACAATTATTAATTGACTGTTTTGAATTAGGGTATGAACATCCAGATTCTCGCCCAGATACGAAAACTTGGTTGCAAGCGTTGCGAGAGTCAGAAAATAGTCTAGTAACTTGTCAGAAAAATCATCAGCATTTATATGGAAATCACCTAAAATCTTGTCCGTGGTGCGAACGTACCAAACTATTAAAAGGACGCGACCCTTTTCCATCAAGGGAAGCAGTAAGAAATAAGCAACATTTGGAACCTGTCGCAAAGAAGCGGAAACTCTTATCATTAACGCCACAAAAAACTACTCCCCCTAAAAAACCAGCACCACCCAAACCAATTGTCATAACTCGGAAAATGGGTCAATATCAACCCTTACTAACTCCTGTTTCTATCAAATTTAAACCGCCTTCAGTTCCAATAATTCCCTTACCAGGAGGTGGCAAAGGTCTTGTTGGCGTTGCCCAAGATGCTATTTTTGGTAGCTTTTGGGGAGTATTGTGTGCAGCAGCAGTAGCAGGTCTGCTATTAGGAATAATTAATGGTAGCGTTGCTGTTTTAGGTGGAGTGATAATGGGAATATTGTGGGGAGGTTTTTTCGCGGTCGCCTGGCAATATATTATTCCTGTGGGGTTCTCGAGTGCCAGTTTAGGTTTAACCGGAGCGCTGTGGGGAGGGTTTATTGCTACTGCCATTAGTGGTGCTGTTTATGGAATTAGTAACCGTCTTGGGGTATTTGGTCAAGCAGTTGTATTTGGTGGATTTTTAGGTATTATTTGGGGTGGTGTTTGGAGTGCTTTTAAACCACCCTTAGCGCTGCCTACTCCTGGGCGAGTTTGGGGTAAACGAGGTTTATTTTTAGGAGCAATTTGGGGTGCTTTTTTAGGTACAGTTATTGGAGCAATTTTAGCTGGAGTTTTTGTGTTTCAGGAAAGTCTGAATGAGAATAATAATTCTTTGGTTGAATTAGTATCTATATTAATAAGTAGTATGATTCCGGCAATGGGTGTAGGTGCTATGGGTGGAATTATGGGAGGTGTTGTTTTAGGACCTATTTTAGGTGCGCCAACTTTGCCTTTATCGAAAAAGTTATCGGGAGTTAGAGGTGCTGTATTAGGGGGAATTTGGGGATGTTTTTTAGGAGTAATTATTGGGGTAATTTTGGGTGGATTTTTACCACAAATTGTCTCAATAGATTTAGTGGGAATTATGCGAATTAATGAAGATTGGACTTTAATTCTTTCAACAATTTTTGGAGCTGGTTTAGGTGGTATTAGTGGTTGTTTTTCTGGGGCAGCTTGGGGGGGTATGGGGAAATGGTAATTTCAGTTATCAGTTATCAGTTATCAGTTATCAGTTATCAGTTATCAGTTGTCAAACAAGAAGGAGTCAGGAGTCAGGAGTCGTATGGGAATAGCTTCAATACTATTTTTTAGGAAAGAGACATCTCCTGTCAAATCTTTTAATCATACTTATTATTCGTAACATTCTTTTTTCAAGGGGAAATGGTGAAGGCAGAAGGAGTCAGGAGTCAGGAATCAGGAGTCGTATGGGGCCGGTTGAAGGGGAAATTACCGCAAAGGTCATAAATGCCCAGAGCAGTTTTCCTATGGAAAGTGTTCA
>NZ_JAAHGT010000232.1 GCF_010672385.1 Okeania sp. SIO2F4 | reverse complement strand
TACGCTCCGCTAACGCGAACGTCCGTGTCAGCCTGAGGAGCTGGATAACGCCGACGTTGCCAGTGGAATAGGGAATAGAACAGATAATCATAGATTTCTATAGATTATCGTAGGTTTCTAAGAACGGTAATATTTCTGGGATTAATGAAAATCACCTTAATTTAAAATCCATTAAAAGGCTTAATACTTCAATTATTAATAGATGTAGGAGCAAATTATCTAAGGAATTTCCAGAAGCTGCGTTTAAGAGTTCTGATCCATCAAGAGTAGATGGATTGTCTCCTTTATTTAGTTGGCTCGCTGGATTTGAGAGATTTACAGACAGGGGCAAAAAAATCTACTCGCGATTATATGAGGAAAGTGTTGCTCCTAAATACGGGGTGAAAATTTCTGAGTACACGAGACATTTAGCCAAACAAATTTGTGAAAATGATATCATCACTTTCAAGATGAAGCAAGAGCTGAATTTGTTAGTTTTTGCTTCACCGGAATTTGAACTTTACAACAAAGTTTTTGACGATTATGGTTTTGGTTTAATGTGTCGTTCTATGTTGCTGAGTCGGATCTACCTTTTGAGCCGATTTCCGAAGCTAAGTGCATTTAAAAGGCGACTTGGATTTGGGTGTGAGGAAAATAGTTCGGGCGGAACTAATTCTTTTAAAAAGGCTGGCAGCAATATAGCCAGAACTGAATTACATCTTTGGTGCCGGAGTACGATCGCTCTGAAAGATCGACTGAATTCTAAGGTAGGCAAGCAAATCGAGGATAAGTTTTCCGAAAATAGCGAAAAAATTCGACGGCCAACGGAAAAAGACGCTGAGTTTGCCGATCTAGTGAACAGTAGGACTGTAGCTGTCGCCTTACGTTGGTTGTACCGAGATTTAAGGAGGGTCTGCTTGTAATGAACGATGTCGTCAACTACTTAAAAAGTCTAGGTTATTCTGAGTCTGACACAATTTTTCTTAGAGCTATCAAGTCAAGAAACAAGGCGGAGAACTTAAGCTATTTAGTGTCAGAGTTTGATTACGATGCTTTACAAGAGTTGAACACCAACGGTTATGACATCTATATAGTCGTAAATGGTGAAGGATACACCGATGCTGATGTAGAGCAATGCAAGGCTATTTTTTATGAACATGACAACCTATCAATAACAGAACAGGAAAATATTTGGCAAAAGCTTAACCTGCCACAACCTACTATTCAAGTATACACAGGCGGGAAGTCGGTTCATAATTATTGGGTATTTGACAAAACCTTGCCTACAGATTCTTGGAAAATTCTACAGGCTGACTTGTTAGAATTTAGCGGTGGCGACCCCAAAATCAAGAATCCTTCTAGACTTATGAGATTGCCTGGATTCTATCATCAAAAAGGTACTCAGGCAAGAATCATTAATCAGTCGGGCGAGCGCTACAGCTATAACCAACTGAGGAATGCAATCCCTAAAAAAACAGACATTAACTCAGTATTATTTCCTGCTATACTTCACCGTTATTATGGCAATCCGATAGCTTTGTGGTTGTATTGTCGATTTTATGACATAAACGGAAGTGGTAGAGTCATCATTAACTTGAATGAATGTGCCTCCGAACTTGAAATTAGTGTTAGCACTATCAGGAAATGGCTGTGCTGGGAGCGTCGATTGTGGAGAAGCTGGAAGACCCGCCGGGATATAGCAACTATTTATTATGTTTCTTCGCACAACTTAACAGCTAAGGCTGACTTAGAAAGATTTGGTGGTGGTGTTGCCCGCATTTAAAACCTTTCAGTGATAGCAAATCACCGATTAACTATATTGGCTACAGAAATTAAACTACAAGAAATTCAAAAAGCATCGAGGTATGCAGCTCACGAGAAAGCGATCGAGGAAGCTGCTATAAAGTATCATTTAGATCGACATAAATCCCAACACCGAAGAAAACTTAATTGGTTGGTTCCTAAGACTTTACACCCAAATGATTTAGTCTACCTCCCTGCGAAAAACATGGCGCGGGTACTTTGGAAAACTGGATTCATTCTGGGAGTATCAGAAGGCTTTTTAGCTTATGGTGCTAGCCAAGAAAAAGTCGCTACTTATCGGCGTTTATCAGTTCGGCAAGTACAGCGACATTTATCAAACGAGTATAGATGTTCGGAAAGTCCTGTCAGGGGGTTTCGGGGCATCTATCCTATTTTTGGGGTGCAGATAAATCAAAGGTTGCCTCGCGTTCAGGGCGCAAAGTTCAACAAAGCGCTGCTGGCTACTGCCGAATCTGACTGGGATTTAGCCTATGGCAAGGTTTGGCGCAATAATGAGGGTCGTTGGTTTGAGCGTAAATGTAAAGTTTATAACCAGTCCCTCATTTTGAGGAAGGCCAGATTTAGGCGATCGCGAGTCACGATTGATAAGTAATTCTTATGGTTGTTTTTGATCGAGCCGGAAAATTTAGTTTATAAGTTTTGATTATACTTTGACTATGACTATAAATTGTTAAAATCTTAACTCTTTAGTTTAAAAAAGTTGCTGTTAAATTTGATTTCTGATTTTAGTTGATTAAATTCAAATTCTAACACTCTAACACTCTAAAGTAAAGCTGCAAAGAAAAATGATAAAAATATGGAAGCTACTGTCTGGAGATTCATCTGTCATATCAAGTGAGGAATGTGGGTTATAAAAAAGTCTTTGTTTGTAGTTGTGCTTTCGCACCCTAAACCTAGCAGTGCTAAAGCGCAACTACGAGCCGATCGAGTTAAGGTCATTGCGACTGAAACGGAGTGGAAGGAAGCAATCTCAGGGTCTTCAGGATTACTTTCCTTTTGTCAAAATAACAACTTTTTCAGCATTATTCAGCGCTTTTGCTGATTGATGAACCACATCGTCACAACCAAAACCCTGTAGGGGCGATTCGCGAATCGCCCCTACTGTGATCTACCGACATGAAAACTGCTGATTAATGTTAACATTACTTACGCATAAGGTAGGAAAACGAGGATTTGAGATTGCTTCCCTATCGGTCGCAATGACGAATTAAGTCATAGTCAAGTTATATTTCACAGATAAGCCGATCGCTCTCACTGATATTAGGGTTAGTTTGCAAATAATCATACACCTGTTGACAAGCTTGTTCCAACAAATTATCCAGATTCAAATTCCATAAAATAATCTTGCCATCTGAACCAGCAGAAGCTAACATCTGACCATCCGGACTAAATTTCACACTTAAAACATTAGCTTGATGAGTATCCAAACTTTTGAGCAAAGTACCATCAAAATGCCACACTCTCAATATTCCATCTGTACTACCGGAAACCAATATCTGACCATCTGGACTGAAATCAATACTATTTACCTGTCCTGTGTGTATTAAAGTATGTAGAAGTTCTCCATTTGTCAGCCAAATTTTCACCGTTCCATCACCACTAGCAGTAGCTATTCTGCTTCATAAAACCGATATAAAACGTCAAAACAAGTGACATTTTACTGTTTACTTCCTGCTTCCACCGGAACTGTCGGCAGCACTCCGTCCACAGGCATTCACGGTCGAGCCGACCGCATTTCTCAAATTAATGCTGGCATTCAAATCTCGATCTTTAGATATCCCACAATCAGGACAATCATAAGTCCGATTATTTAACGGCATATCTTGAACATGGCCGCAATTAGAACAAGTTTTTGATGATGGAAAAAATCTATCTACTACCACTAGCTCAGAACCGTACCACTGGCATTTATATTCAAGCTGTCGCCTAAACTCATAAAAGCCTTGGTCTGCTACAGATTTAGCTAGTTTACCGTTAGCTAACATTCCACTAACGTTTAAATCTTCTATGACAACTTTGCCGTGGTTTTTGGCACTTGTTTGTTGTCAACTTATGAAGTCCATCTTTGCGGATGTTAGCTACCTTTCTATGTAGTTTGGCTATCTTAAGTTGTGATGCCCGACCGTTAGCAGAACCTATCTTTTTATTGCGATTTAGGTATTGCATTCTAGATAGTTTAGCTTCAAATATTCGAGCTTGATTTTACACTTGTCATAACTTTACCGTCACTTAAAGTTGCTAAAGTTTTTACTCCCAAATCTACACCAACAATTTCAGTCTTTTTAGGTGTTGGAGTCGGAGTAAATTGATAGCTGCAACTTAAGTACCAATCACCCGCTTGTCTACTAATAGTTATTTTTTTAGTTGTTGCTTCAATTGGTTCATAAGTTCTGATCACACCAATAAAAGGTAATTTGTGATTCCAACCATTTAGTTCTATCGGTTTCCCACAATTATCTATGGTGAAGGAATCATGTTTACCTTTCTTCTTAAATCTTGGATATTTACCCAACCCTTGAAAAAACCTCTTAAATGCTTCACCTAAATTGATGAAAGCGTATTGGTAAACTTTAGATGACAAGTTTTTCATCCAAGGATATAAAGGCTTTGTGTAGTTAGTAAAAACCTCTCTCAGTTTACGGGCATTAGGTTGATAACCATCCCTATAAGCTGCATTCCACAAACTTAACCCCCAGTTGTAACACCACCTGGAATAACCTGCATGTTGAGCAATCAGGGTTTTCTGCTTGTTATTCAGTTTGAGCTTAATTCTGATGGATTTCATGTATGCGTGAGTGGAGTATAGTGGTATCTTTTTTAACCTATTATATCGTTATTCTTTGATTAAGTCAATACTCTTATTATCAGGACTAAACCTAATATCTTTAATTCTGGCATTGTGTTCGAGACTCAGCAGCAATTTCCCCTCATCGCTAAGAATTTTTACTGTGTTGTCGTCAACAACAGCTTTCATTTTGCCATCTGAACTCATAAATGATTTCGGTAGCTTTCCCTTTATAGTTGCCAATAACTTACCATTTTTAGTTTTCCAAATTTTGAGAGTTCCATCACCACTGGCAGAATAAAGCTTTTTCCCGTGTTTACTAAACTCAATTCCGTAGATAAAAGAATTATGTCCTACTAATGTCTGCAACTTATTTTGAAGGTTCCATTGAAAATAGTAAGAGTTGTCATGGCAATACTACTAAAAATAGCTATTCTTAATCGTTGACGTAGAACTTTATTTATTTCTAACTGGGAACGCTGTTTTTCTACTTTAAATTCATTTTTTTGACTAGCAGCTAAAAATTTATAGTCTTTGTCACTTAAACTTTTATTTGTTGCCCAAATTTGAGCATCTTGTAATGCTTGACCTCTTAATAATCGAGATTCATCTTGACAACCAGAAATAAACCAAGCTTTTATTGCTTCGGAATAGGGGCGAAGTTTTCCTAACTCTTTTTTTATCCATTCCAGGTTAAATACTTCTTGATATATTCGGTTATAAACTGTTAATTTATGGCTTTGTTTTACCGAAAAATTAAGGTCTAAAGCCTCTCCATTTATGGAGAAAAAGCGGTCGGCAAGCGGAGCATTCCGTAGGATGGGATGGCGAGGTTTCCCGCTCTTGACAGAGTTGCTGCCTCTTGCAGAGGAGCTGCCTCTTGCAGAGGAGCTGCGAAGTGCGCTTTTCATGTCGGCTCAAGCGCCGAAACGCTAACGCCATATCCAATCTCCCCTTGAGAAGAAAAAAATTCCTTTTAGGCAATCCTATCCGTTATAAGAAGAGGTAATTATTAATTATTAATTATTAATTATTAATTATTAATTATTGAAGACCAAACCTGATAAACGTAATTGGCTTTGTTCGGCACTACCATCAGTATCGATTTCTCCCTTGTTTAAAATTTGTTGATAAAGACCTAATAATCTATTAGTTGTTTGTTCGTTGAAAATGAGGCGATCGCTAATAGTTTTCAAATGTTCTGATTGGTCATATAATTGCCAATTTTCAATAATTTTTTGTCTAACTAAATTCTCTACAAAAGCAGCTTCAGAATAATTTTGAGAATGATCGACAGCTAATTCTAGAATTAACTGACAAACTTTTTGAGTTAAAAATGGCTGACCTCCCCTCCAATCTAAAACCGCAGACATTACTGCCTCATAATCATTAACTTTTCCTATTAAACCTAAAGTTAATGGTTGAACTTCATCTATTTTAAAACCAGTCAACTCAATTGCTCTACCAATATTAAAAGGAGTACGTCGTTTATCCCTAATTAAATCTGAAGGGGTTGCCACTCCCATCATTACAAAAGTTATCCGTTCATATTTTGCTTCTTCTGCTCGTCTATTATAAAAATCTCTAATAACAGCAAAAAAATCATCAACACTAAAAGGCAAACTTAATATACTATCAACTTCATCAACAAAGATTATTATTTTTTCAGCAACTTTATTTAACAAAAAATCTCCAATAAACTTACTGAACTTTTTGATATGAGATAACTGACTATAAGCTTCGCACCAATCATCAATATTAAAGATATAATTTAATTGTAAACTGCCAACAATACTATCAATTATTCCCGCATACCATTCACTAGAAGTAATTTCAAAAGTACCAATTTCTGTCAGATCAATAGTAGCGCAAAAAATACCCTCAGCTTGTAATCTTTGAATAGTTCTCACTCGCAAACTTGACTTACCCATTTGTCGGGAGTTCAATACATAACAAAAATCACCTGCTTTTATACCTTCATAAATGTCTTTATCAGCCTGTCGTTTCACATAACCATGAGCATTAATGGGTAAACAGCCACCTAAATGATATGGGTAATTATTCATAAAATAAAATTAGGATATCCCTACTATATAAATCATATTTAAGTTGTAATATTTTAGTATTAATTAGGAGTTATGAGTCAGAATATAAAAGGATTTTGATTTATCTCATATCATGTTCAGTAAAACATTTATAATTAGGCTCGTAGTTGGGCAATATCCCTAATACTAAGTATTGTAATTGCTCAAGCCCAACTACAAACAAAAACTGTATTATTAAGTAATTATCCGAAATGATATTAATTGTTCTTAAATATCTCATAAATCATTCCCAATCGCTATAATTTTTATTTTTGTTAGTCAACTTTTTTTAGCAAAATTCTCTGTTAAAAAAAGTTGTAGAAAAATTTTATGAAATGCGCATAAACCCTATAAGATTGATAAAAGCTGATTAATTAACTGATAATCATTTCACAAAAATTCAATCGAAAATGTCTACAAACTCTTGGACTCATCGCCATATTCTATCTCTAACAGAATTTACACCCAAAGAATATAACATCATACTACAAACAGCAGCCAGTTTTCAAGAAGTTCTGGGTCGCCGAATGAAAAAAGTACCTGCATTACAAGGTCAAGTAGTAGCAAATTTATTCTTTGAACCCTCAACACGCACCCGTAATAGTTTTGAATTAGCTGCTAAACGCTTATCTGCGGATACTCTGAATTTTGCCCCAGGAACTTCCTCTCTTAGTAAGGGAGAAACTATTCTCGATACAGCTATGACTTATCTAGCAATGGGAACAGATATGATGGTCATTAGACATCGCGATGCAGGAGTACCAACAGCGATCGCTTCTGCAATGGATCGAAACGGTTATCAAGTTCGAATTCTTAATGCTGGAGATGGTCAACACGAACATCCTTCTCAAGCTTTACTTGACCTATTTACTATTTGTAAATTGTTAAATTCAACTGAACCTAGAATAGAACTTTTAGAAGGAAAAAAAATTGCTATTGTAGGAGATATTTTGCACTCTAGAGTAGCACGATCTAATATTTGGAGTTTAACAGCTTCTGGTGCTGAAGTACATTTAGCAGGAACCCCTACTTTATTACCTAAATATTTTGCTGAATTTGGCAAAAATAGACCTAGTAAATTATTTGTACATTGGAATATTGAACCTGCATTAGAAAAGGCAGATTTTGTAATGACTTTACGCCTGCAAAAAGAAAGAATGAGTCAACATTTACTGCCTAGTTTACGAGAATATCACCAACTATTTGGCATTACACGAGATCGCCTCAAACTTTGTCAACCAGGAGTTAAAATATTACACCCCGGACCTGTTAATCGAGGAGTAGAAATTAGTTCTGATTTAATGGATGACTCCCAGTTAAGTTTAATTTCTCAACAAGTCACCAGTGGTATTGCAGTAAGAATGGCTTTACTATATCTTTTAGGAGGAGGTAAAACTGATAATGGATAATTGATAATTAATAATTGATAATTGATAATTGATAATTAGACCTCTCCAGAAAATAAACTTGCTCTTTATTTAAGATAAGCTAGAGTTGTAAAATTTAACAAAATCATTTTTGGTATCTTTGTTCGTGAAAATACATTTCCTGTTCCCTGTTCCCTACTCTGGTAAAAAGTCTATATCTTTTTCAAAGATGTCTATTGATAATGGATAATTAATAATGAAAACTATCTCTAATTATTGCTCTACTGATTAATTTTCAAAGCATTGACGTTGACGGACAAAGACTTTAGCTTTATTAAAGTCGAAAAAAGTACCAAGTTTTCAGACTAAAACGCTCAAAAAGTTAGCATTTTGGGCAAGAGTTGGGAAAAAAAATTGTTCCCCTACTCCACTGTTCCCTCACTCCTTAAAAAGAGTTTTTCAGCAAACCCTAATTATCAATTATCCATTATCCATTACCGAAAAATTAAGGTATAGAGTCTCTCCATTCATGGAGAAAAAGCAGTCGTTTGCGGAGAATTTCGTAGGAAAGCTTTCCGTACCATATCCAATCTCCCCTTGAGAAGAAAAAAAATCCTTTTAGCCAATCCTCCTCTTTATAAGAAGAGGTAATTATTAATTATTAATTGTTAATTATTAATTATTGAACATGAACTCTAATTTAACAGTGCCATTCTCTACTAAGCCACAACAAGAAAAGGATAACTTTTCTATTACTATAGCTCCTTTGTCTATTGCCGATATCTACGCTTTAGCAGAAAATCCTGCCAATGGCGCTATAGTAGTAATGAGCGGAATGGTTCGTAATCAAACAGACGGTAAATCTGTAGTTGCTCTAGAATATCAATCCTATCAACCTATGGCTCTCAAAGTCTTCGAGCAAATTGCCACAGAACTTCGCAGTCAATGGCCAGATATTAATACAGTGGTAATTCATCATCGGGTGGGACGTTTAAAAATTGGTGAAATTAGCGTGTTAGTGGCCATTGGTTGTCCGCACCGCTCAGAAGCCTTTGAAGCTTGTCGTTATGCCATTGATACTTTAAAGCATACAGCACCCATCTGGAAAAAAGAACATTGGGCAGATGGATCTAGTAGTTGGGTAAGTATTGGAGCTTGTGAAGTGGAGTGTGAGGAGTAGAGTAGTGGTCTGTCAATTTTCAAATAATGACTTGAGACCTTTACTTAGAAGATCTATCGATTACCGAAAAATTAAGGTTTAAAGCCTCTCATGAGCAAGGAGAAAAAGCTGTCTTCGCTGCGCCACATGAAAAGCGGAGCTGTCCGTCAGGATGGGATGGCCAGGTTTCCCGATCTTGCAGAGCCGCTCCGAAGTTCGCCATATCCAATCTCCCCTTGAAAAGAAAAAATTCTTTTTAACCAATCCTCAATGTTTTAAGATGAGGTAATTATTAATTATTAATTGTTAATTATTAATTATTGAACCATATATTTGACTTAGGGCTTGCTGAAAAAAGCAGAGTGTGGGGAGGGTGGGAAGTGTGGGACACAGACGCAAAGGTACTATATTTTGAGTTCAAAAACTATAACGTTATAGTTTTGAACGCTATATATATGGTCTGGTGCGTAAGTCCTAAAAAGTTATTTAACCGACACAACTTCCCAATTCTCCGATCGAAAAATTGTGGGTATGCGCCTCCCCTTTTAAGCTATCCCTTATAAGGAACTCCGAAAACTTTGTGGGAGGGTGGGGAGAGGGGGAAGAGGGGGAAGAGGGGGGAGTAAGAATCTTGGTGTGGATTTCTCACTTCTTTATGTCTAATTCAATACACTATTTCTCAGAAAAAAGCTGATTTAATAAAATATCATAACTGACTGAATTTGTCAAGTTTTATGTTAAGAAAAATGTTTATAAAGCATAGCCTTTTAAGGGGATAAAAAAATAGAATATTCCATATTTCAATCCCGAAGCTTTAGCTAGGGGTACTGATAACTGATAACTGATAACTGATAACTGATAACTGATAACTGATAACTGAAATGGCCTCCCATCCAATGACTCCTCTCCATCAAAGGTCAATTGGAAACTTTCTGAAACATTTATCGTCTCTAGAAATTAGATATTCTAGAAATTAGATAATCGCTAAACTATTGAGCCAGTTCCGCCGATGAGTCAATATATATCTGTACCTTGGTCTAAGGTTGAGACAACCTTTTCACAAGTGGAATTGCCACCAGAAAAACTCTCTAACTACGATCTAGTATTGCGCTGCCAACAAGGTAGTCGCCCAGATCGAACTATATTTGCCGAACTTCTACATCGGTACAAACTCCATGTAGATAAAATTCTCTATCATTTGGCCCCCGAATGGCAAGATCGGTCAGATTTGGCTCAAGAAGTTTGGATTCGTGTTTACCGCAATATTAAACGCTTACAAGAACCAGCTAAGTTCAAGAGTTGGCTAAGTCGTATAACTACTAATCTGTTTTACGACGAGTTGCGAAAACGAAAACGAGTTACCCCTCCTCTATCATTAGATGCCCCTTTGGCTTTTGATGATGGTATTATTGATTGGGAAATTGCTGCAGATACTCCTGGACCTGAAGAAGAATTAACTACACAAGAGTTTTATGAACGTCTCAGGGATGCGATCGCCCAATTACCTGAAGTATTCAGAGTAACTATTGTCTTGAGAGAAATTGAGGGTTTATCATACGAAGAAATTGCAGAAATTACTGGGGTTTCTCTAGGAACTGTTAAATCAAGAATTGCTAGAGCTAGACAAAGATTACAATTACAGCTCCAAAAATATTTGGATATTTGATAATTCAATAAGCTGAATTAAGTTATTGGATTATCTTGTAAATCAATAAAAAATCTACCTAAAAAAATCAATAAAAGTTCCATATATACTTCCAAAATATCAACCTAATTTTAATCAAAAAATTTAATTGCTAGATAAATTTATTCAAAAATAAATCTCAATTCTTTAGCAGTGTTAAGTATGAGTAAAAAAATTAATTCAGATGAGTTTGATAATCAGCTTCAGGGTGAAAAAATAACTATGAAACAAGAAAGATTTGAATTAGTAAGTGCATACCTTGATGGTGAATTGACACCATCACAACGTAGAGAAGTAGAAGGTTTACTGGCTAAAGATCCAGTTGCTAAACATCTTTATCAGAGACTACTACAACTACGTTCTGAGTTTCAAAGAATGCCAATAACTCCAACAGTAGAAACTGTAGATAGAACAGTCGAACAAGTATTTGAAAAAATTGATCGTAGATCAAAACGGACTTTTATTTGGGGTGGTAGTGCCATTGCTGCTCTATGTATAGCAGTTATATCGGGGATTATTTCTGCTACTCGTTCTCCGGTAATTCAGTTAGCGGATGTATCTGATAGTGAACCTCTACAGATAGCTTTAAATGAACATAA
>NZ_JAAHGT010000231.1 GCF_010672385.1 Okeania sp. SIO2F4 | reverse complement strand
CCAACCATCACTTCTTTTTGTACCACTAATATATTCTCGACAATAGTTAAGAAAAGTGTGGATACTTTCTGGTGTAGCTGGCATGATAATTAAGGCTATTACAAAAATATTAAACTTATCTAGAAATTAAGTAAGGGTTTAGAAACCAAACCCCTACTAATATATTATAGAAATCGTATTATTTTTAGGTTATTATGATTGGATATTTCAACCCGTAATTCAATTGTTTACTAATTATTGGATCAGAAAATTTGAAGGTTGATAATCAAAAGAATAACTATAAAACAAATTTGAGTAAACATTATTTTTCGATAGATAGGCTGAAACTTTTCACTTGTTACTTTATGATTAAAAAAGTACATAGCAATAGTTGCACCAAATGTACCACCGTAAATTGTATATGAATGCAAGATTTTTTCTGGTACTCTAGGAATAGAAACATGAAATTAAAATTTTTCTGCTAAAAAATTAGTCAAAACAGCAATTACCTTGTCAGATGTATAGAAAAAAAACTCCATAAATTCAACCAAAAAATATAAGTCCATAGTGTCATAGCTATTGTGTTAGTTATATCATTTTCAAATAAAGTTGTGTCATTTTCAAAAGAATATTTACCATCTGATTGAGTTAGGAAAAGCAAAATCATGGGAATATTCATAATGATAATAGACAAAATGCTATATACAATATATGGATAGTCATTCCTCCAGCGGTATTTCTTAAAGATGAAAAATAATACTACTAAACTAACAGCAATAATGCCGAACATTACTCGTTGAGAAAATATTTGATAGTTGTCTCCAAAGAGAAAATATTGTGTATCTAGTGGTACAAATTCATTAAAAGGCGCAACTAATAAATATGCCAAAAACATACATAGAAACAGTGAAACAGATGCTGCTAAAATCAAAAACAGAAAAGCAACTCCTATGGTAAAAATTAAGGATACTATATAAATAGAAGCTATCGTAAAAGCTGCTATGACAACTATCCATAGAATTAGATTTATGATCTCCATGAGTATTTTTGATTATCCAATATTTTAGACATTCGATAAAATACTGATTATGAAGTATTAGTATGGTGTACAAATTAGGGAATTATTAATATTAATTACTGAACATTTGGGACTTCCAAATAAAAAAATATACAATTACCTGGAATTTAGGGAGTAGGGAGGAGGGAGTAGGGAGTAGGCAATAGAGGGAGTTAAACTTTCCAGGTCTAGTTCAAAAATTGGATAATTTATTTTTTGCTATTCCCTTTACCAACTCTACGACTCATACAGCACTTCCCTATGACTTCTAACTTCTGACTTCTGATGAGTGACTATTTTGCTGATTAAGCAATTCAATACCACGAGATGTACCTAACCTAGTTGCACCAGCCAAAATTAGATTTGCTGCTTGCTCGTAGGTTTTAATTCCTCCAGCAGCTTTAATCCCAACATTAGCTTTAGTTATTTCTTTGAGCAGTTTTACATCTGCCACTGTTGCTCCACCATACCATCCAGTATTTGTGACAATAAAAGCCACACCTGCATCCATCAAAACTTCTGTCACTAAAAGCTTTTCTTCTTCGGTTAGCAATGCCATTTCTAGAATGGCTTTAACTGTTTTACCAGTTTCTTCACATATTTCAGCTATTTCCCGATGTAGTTGATTAGTTTGTCCTGTTTTAATATGAGTCAAATTAACCATTACATCTAATTCTGAAGCTCCATTTTCTACTGCTTCTAAAGCTTCATACAATTTTGCTTTACTCGTAGTTGTACCAGTAGGAAAACCAATTACCGTACAAACGGTCGGATTTTTGTTATAAAGTAAATCTACTACTTTTTGAACATAACAAGGGTATACACAAACTGACGGAAACCGAAATTTGTCAGCTTCAGTACAAAATTTTGACACTTCCTCTGAAGTAGAAGTAATTGTTAATAAGGAGTGGTCAATAAAAGGGGCAATATCAATTTCCGGCTGCTCTACAGCCATGGTTTTTCTCTCTCAAAATATAGGGTTAGATTCAGTCAACCGCTTTGCGGAAGTCAAAATTCAAAAGGATGACTCAATTGATAAATTAAAAGAGCTTGCTAGACCAAAAGTATTTTGTCCTATCCAGGTACAAATTTTTATACAAGTATCCAGTTGATTTTTTTGATTATTAATTAAATTAACATTAAATTTAGCAGAAAATCAGTTTTATTTATTAGACCTCTCTGGAAAAGAGGGAGTAGTAGGGACCTTTCGCTGCGCGACATGAAACGCATTTTTGCCTGTGCAACCTCCGTACAGAGTAGGGGGAAAGAATTAATGATTTATGCGTATGGGATTGATTTGATTTTTAATTATCACGCCTATGTCTATTTATATAAATAGATATATTTTGAAGTCTTTAATATTTTTTTTATGGTAAGTGGAAGGGAGACGCCCGAGCGCGTCTCTGCACAAGTTATAGTAATAGTTAAAAGCGTCACTCATTGACCTACAAGGTCACTAATTTAGGGTTGGGGTCGCTGACAATAAACATCAAATTAAAACCGGGAACGTCTTTTCCTTTGCTTCTGTAATGCCATTGCTTTACGCTTCTTTTTTTCAATCGGCGTTTCAAAGTGACGATGTTTTTTCATGTCTGGAAATATTCCTGCTTGAGAAACCTGTCTTTTAAATCGACGTAATGCAGATTCAATTCCCTCATTTTCTCCTAGTATCACTTGGGTCATTTATGTATCATCCTCCAATAATCTTGATATTTTCATCCTTTTTTGTTTTGTGGAGCAAAAGTAGTTAGTTTTTTCTCACTTGGTTTATAGAAAGGAAGACTAGCCTTCTATAGATTACTACTTCAAAAGCTCTAATATGTCCAGTTTATGTATATTAGCACAAATCATCTACTATTTATTATAACTTGTAGAATTACTCAACCTGTTGTAATTCCATTTAATTTAATCGGATTCGATCTGAGATAAATAGCAACAATATTTAGGGTTTGCTGAAAAAGTCTTTTTGGTAGGGGTAGGAGTCAGGAGTTAGAAGGAATGGGAAATTTAGAGCAGGCAGAAAGAAGGAAATAAGGATAAATCTGGTGGCCTAGCGTAAAATACCAAAATACTCATCCTGAAGGAAATTGTCCGATCCTGATACAGTTGGAATTAATATTTATGATTCAAGATTATTTCTGAAACTGACTTAATAACCAAGCTTCATTAATGGATAATGGATAATGGCGAACTTGATAATTACAAGAAGGTTAAAACCGTACGGGAATTGAATATAAGGAATATTTTCTTTGTTTTCCCCTATCCAAGGGGAGGCTTCAAGGCGCGAATTATTTAATTATTAATTATTAATTATTAATTATAAATTTTTCGGTAAACCTGACTTTGATTTGTTTGGCGAGTGCGCTGAAATGCTTCTTCTAATAAAGACATACCTAACCCTGGCAAAACTTGAGACTCATTAATTTTTTTACTACCTCCATGGGCAACAGCAAAGGCAATAACTTCCACATTTTGTACATCAATTATCCAATATTCAGAGACATTCATTGCTTCGTACAGCAAACGTTTTTCCCTTTTATCATCTGCTAGGGAAGTATTAGCAACTTCTATAACTAGAGTTGGTGGAGGATAAATATCTAGGTCAATAATAGATGCTTCCCAAGGAACGACATTAGCATTTTCTCTAACATAATAGGAAATGTCTGGTTGAGCTGCTCGAAATCCTGTTTTGCGGTAAGTGCAATTATCTCTACAACTTAGGTTCATTTTTTTGATACCAGCAAATAGATTAATAGCTGTGAGAATAACTGCATGGTAGAGAGTTTGTTTGTTTCCTAATGGTGACATTTCAATTCTAAGTTTTCCCTTGTTGTAGTAACTTTTAGCTTTTTTATAACTTTGGTCTTGAATGGTTTGGATGTATTCTTGCCAAGTTGCTGTTATCCAAGTGTCTGTGGGTAATTGTGTTTGGGTTCTGTTCATTGGTTTCCAGGAAAAGTTGAAAAGGTTCATTTTTTATAATAGTCAAAACTGGCGATCGCTATCTAATACTCTTTAGGATAAAACTGCCATTTGCTCCTACGTATTAATCGCTCAAATTACTAAAATGAATTTAGAATTATCTCTAGATTAACTATGACTTTTATCTGGCATTTTTATCTAAAAATTAAGGTTTAAAGCCTCTCCATTCCTGGACAAAAAAGAAAAAAAAATCCTTTTATATAATCCCTCTATTATATAAGAGGTAATTATTAATTATTAATTATTGAAATATTCTCTAATTACTGGGGATACTGTAAATAATGTCAATTCCTTTTGTGTGATTTTTTCAATTAACGAACGCCTCCCTGATGATTGAATTGTCTGAAATAACTCTGGTGGTGATAGTGGTAATTTTTCTAAAATTTCTGTAACTGTTACAGGTTTATCTATCTGACTTAATTGGGATATTACTTGTTTTTCTAATATGGATAATCTTTGAAAATGTTTATCTAATTTGGTAATAATTTCATCGCCTAAAAATAGGCTATTGTATGCTAAATAATCTCTGAGTTTGCCATTGAATATTTCTTGAATCATGCGGGATACTGTTTTTAAGTAGTAAGGGTTGCCTCGATAGGTATTAATTAATTTTTGCCAGCTTTCTTCATCGGATAGATTTTGTGCTTGAAAAATTTCTCTTGCTGTTTCCCCAATGCCATTTAATGACATTATTCTCACTGGAGTTTTCAGGTCTGTTAAGTTGATTATTTCTAATGGTGATTCCCAACTGTTGAAGATTAAGCAGCTCTGATGAGGGAGTTCGCCAATATTTTGAAAAAATTCACTGTAGTTTTGAAATTGATTTTGATAATTTCCCGAAAATTTATTTTCTGCCAATATTGTCTGTAGGTTATCTAAAATTATCAAGCACCGATAATTCCGCAAATATTCATAAAATATTGAGAATAATGTTTCTAGGTCTAAATTTAAGAGTAGATTTTTTTCTGTTGTTTCGGATAGAGAGAGGTTAATATAAATTTGATTTGATAATGATAAGACTAATTGTGCAACTAATGTTGATAAGGTGGGAGCGTGATATAGATTTTTCCAAATAATATAGTCGAAATTATCTTGTATTTTTTCTAGCAGATGTCGTGATAATGTGGTTTTGCCAATACCACTTATTCCTAATATTCCAATTAATCGACTTTTTTCTTGTAATATCCAATTTTCTAGGGTTGATATTTCTTTAACTCGACCGTACATTTTCCCTAGTTCGGGAGCTTCTCTAATATTTTTATTGGGTAAGGTTGTAACCCGATCTTCTGATTTTTTGTTTGCCGATCTGTTTCTCTTTTTACCATTAGTTTCATTTTCTAAAGACGTGAGGCGATCGCTACATAAACTTAAATTATTTGTCACTCCTAAATTGGCAAAATTAGAGACTGTTGAATGAACAGAAAATTGTAATCTTTCTAGAGCAGAACAAAAATTTGATTTATTAATATTTTCCCCAGATAAACTCGATAAAATTTTCCATAAATCTGAGGCGGTATCTCGAATATAACCTTCACTACAGGGAATATTCTCTGCTGTATCAGCATACTTTTTTCCATGCCAAACTCCTTCAATAATAGTTTTTTGTAAGTCATCCAAGTGTTTTCCCGTGTGATTAAAAATCAGGCGATCGGCAAGTTTTAAAACATCTTGAATTTCCATACTTTTAATAATTAATAATTAACAATTAATAAGCTGTTGTGCATTTAAATGACTTATTTTTATGTGCCTTGCTTAAGAGAAAAATCTTATTACTTCTGACTTCTGACTTCGCGCCTTCTGACTTGCTAAGACGCATTTAAAATGCGTCTTAGCTTAATTACCTCTCCTGAAAAATAAGAGGATTAGAAGCTGTTTGAAAAGTGCTGCATGGAACCGATGAATCCTAAAAACCTAACCCCCCTACCCCCCTTCCCTACAAGGGAATGGGGGTTTCAAAGCCTCTCTTCTCGTAGCAGAGAGGTTTGGAGAGAGGTTTTTATGAGTTTCCAAACAGCTCTTAACTCAAAATATTTTTTTCCTTTGAATCTGCGCAAACCTAAACCCCCCTAAGCATTCCCTACAATATAATGGGATTTCAAAGCCTCTCTCGGAGTAGGAGAGAGGTTTGGAGAGAGGTTTTTATGAGTTTCCAAACAGCTATATAACTCAAAATATTTTTTTCCTTTTTTATCATTTACAGGAAAGACTTTAAACCTTAATGATTTGGTAAAACTTTAATATGACATTTTCCGACTTTTTCAGACATTAAACTCAGGACATTTCCCGACTGACAAAATATTAATGGTCAAAATAATATGAATGTTAGCAGTTAAAACCAATTTTTTTTAGCTTTAGTCAGTTATTATATCTGTATTTTTACTGATGAAAAAAGTTAAAAATTATGGGTTAGTTTCTATAACAAATCAATGAATAAAAAAGCCAGAATTTTATTAATTGGTACAGTATTAGCTATTAGTGGAATTGCCATTAAAGGAAATGGAAATGCTAATGCTAATTTACCAGAAAACCTTTCTACCCAGACTAATCATACCAGTATTAGTTCGGAGTTAAATAACGTTGATAGTATAGCACAGTATGGGGGTAGTCCTTGGGGTCAAGTAGTAAATTCCAAAACTTATAAAAATCCTGATACTGGACAAACTCTCTGTTTTTATTCATCGTCACGATGGGCACCATGTCCTGGTCAAGGAGATAAAATTATTGTATCTCCTAAAGGAAAATGTTGGGGTGGAAAAACAACAGAAGATTATATGAACGGTTGTCCAGCAGCACTATGTGATTATTATCAGGTTACAAGTGAAGCGAACGCAATTGCTGCTAATCATTACGGCAATACTAATACTGTGAAGAGTTCCGCACCACCCTGTACTGGTTTACCATAAAATTAGCAAATATTTTAGTATTAATAAATAATTCTATCAACTCGCCTTTCCCTAATGGTTAATATTTAGTGGGGAGAAGCGAGTTTTAGTCTTTATTTGTGAGTAGAAAATATCTCGAATGTAGGGAAGTTAATTATTATATTAATTCAATTTATAGGGTGCGTTATACGGCTTAAATTCAGAGTATAAAAGGAATTTAGCAATCCGTCGCAGGGCACCATTTTAGATGTGTCAATCTACTACTAGACCTATCCCAAATATTTCGGTGCGTTACGCTTTCCTTCGGAATGCTGCCCAAACGCTTTTCATGTCGCGTAGCGAAACGCAACCTACTAGACCGATATATCTATTTTTTAATTGAAGCTATAGTTAAATTATTAATGATTATCAAGTTGTATTAGAATTAATAAAACTTAGGTTACACGAAAAGGTATTTATCACAAAATAAATTACTATTACTATACCAGATGAAAGTCGATCGGTACTAGAAATAACTCCCGAAAAATTGAGTGCAGAGATTCGTTTAATAGCTGCAATTAAATATTATGAAATGGGTAGAATTTCTACAGGTATAGCAGCAGTTTTTGCTGGTCTTCCCAAAGTTTTATTTTTAACAAAATTAGGGGATTATGGTGTTAACACTTTTAGACTAACTGAAGCTGAATTAATCGATGATTTGGCTAATGCCTAATGTTATTAGTAATACTTCTCCTATTCAATATTTATATCAAACGAATTTGCTTGAGTTATTACCTCAAATTTATGGAAATATTATTAGGAGTTTTTTATAGAACTAGCAGAGGGTCATTTCAGTCATCAGTTATCACTTACCAGTTATCAGTACAGTTTTAGTAGACGGCTAAATTGTAATTATTGAAATGCAAGTCGCCAGAATGGCTGGTTTCAAAAAAAGAGTAGCTTACAACCTGGCTAAAGCTTATGCAAATCAATTAGAAACAGGAGAAGATTATTCCTACTAAATCCAGCCATAGCCGTCACAATTACAGATTTTATTCTGTTTGAAAATACCAATGATTTTATCAATAAATTTGTGTTTTAGGAGGAAACTAAAAAGTTTGAATGTCTCGACAAACAATTGCGATTAATTTTCCTGGAATTGCCGAAATTTCATAAAGCCTTATCTGACTTAAACAGCTTAACTGATAAATAGATTTATTTTCTCAAAGACGCTAACAGATTAGATAGTATCCCAGAGAATTTAGGGGAAGTTTATGAAATATAAAAGGCTTTAAATATCGCTAATAGAATTAATATAACAAGAGAATAGTTAGATATATTTGAGCGTTGAGCAATTGCAATACAAGATGAAAGAGGGTGGATAATTTATGGGTAATAAACAGGACGTTTAAGAGAAGCGATCGCTCTAGTTATGCGTTTACTGAAAAAGCTTTTTGAAGAAATTTCGGCGACAATAAGTATTGAGATTAAAGATTGACTTTTAGAAGATTTAGAAAGTTTAACGGAGGATATTTTGGATTTTAATAGTTTGGAGAATTTGGAAAGTTGGTTGGAAGAAAACCACCCTTCTTAATCGAAGGTATTAGAATCTGTTTTATTCAGATAAAATGGAATAAATCATAGAAAAATAGTAGGAGAAAATATATAGCAATCCTAAATAGGTTGTGAGTAAGCATTCAGCGGTCAGCTATCAGCTATCAGCTTTATTACCTTTAGTTGACGACTAAAGTTAGTTGTTCTTGTACTTCAATTCTCTAGTTGAAATGTAGTAAAAGTTAAGCAAATGCTTGCTTTATCTAAACTCCGCCTTTAAGGGTAGAGTCTAAAAAGCTGAGAGCTGACCGCTAATAGCTGAATGCTTACGGTTGTGATAAATCAAAAAGTAGATAAAAAAATTGAAACTCCCGCCTGTTACTTGTTCCCTAAAAGCAGTAAGATTTTTATACACAAATAAAATAGGATTTCTATACTTTTATCTTAATTATTTAATCTCCTTTTTATAGCACTGTTGTTGATAATTGGAATATTTTCTGACTATTTTAGATTAGTAATTGTATAACCGTTAAAATTTATCAATGATTTTTCATCCAGTCAATACATTTTTGTAACTGCTTTTGCATAGTTTCTATATCAGCATAATATCGATGACCATGACCAGGTAATACCCACTCAAAATTATAATTAATGAGCTTACCCATAGAGATAATTTGTTCTGACCAAGAATACCAACAATAACGACGAAAAGCATAAAGTTGATTTAAGTGACTAGACCATGCTAGATGATCGCCTGTAAATAAAAATTTTTGGTAAAGTAAAACTGTATGACCCTTAGTGTGACCAGTCACAGGAATAATTAATAAATCTGGAGTTAGGGAAATTGGGTCTATACCAGTTAACTTTATTTCTATATCCTTGGTGTCTGGGGAAATATCGTCAACATGGAGAATGCGATCGCAATTAAAATGTTCTCGAAATTTTTGATGATCTGCTACATCATCTTTATGAGTCAAATACATATATTTAATTCCTCCCATTGCTTCTAAACGCTTCACTAATGGAGTTAAAAATTGAGGTGAGTCTACCAAAATATTCCCTTCTGGTCGAACAATAAAATAACTAGCAGCACCGAAAGATTTTTCAGAATGATAACCGCAATGATAAATATTATCTGACACTAAAATAGGAAAAGTTTCTTGAACATTTTTAATATCTTTTGGAGTTTCAACAGTGCCTATAGAATTTGTTGGGCAAGATAATAAAGCTTGCATTGCTGCTAGTCTTTCTTTGTCATTTATAGGTTGGTGATAAACTGCTGATTTTTCTCCATTTCGATTAAAAATTTTTGGTGACATCCAGCGACAAGTATCGCAATCTATACAGGTATTATCAACGTATATATCTCCACTAATATTTTCAGAGCGTCGTAATTTTAAATTAGCCATTTTTACTTACCTATTTTCAATAAATATGATTGACTATAGCATACAATAAAATCTGGCAAATGAATCATATTTTTGTTTTGGTTGGGAGACCTTCAATAATTAATAATTAATAATTAATAATTACCTCTTCTTATAACGGATAGGATTGGCGCTCAAGGAATTTTTTTCTTCTCTTGGTTGATTGGATATGGCGAGGTCTCCTCGCCATCCCTCAACCGCTTTTTTCTCCATAAATGGAGAGGCTTTATACCTTAATTTTCCGGTAAATTTAGGAGAAAATCTGAAAACAGAGTTGGATTTTGACTTGGGTTGGGAGACCGTAAATTTAGGAGAAAATCTGAAAACAGAGTTGGATTTTTGTTTTGGTTGGGAGACGGAAATTTGAGGAAAAAATCTGAAAACAGAGTTGGATTTTTGTTTTGGTTGGGAGAAGGAAAATTTAGGAGAAAATCTGACAACCGAATCAAATTTTTGGTTATGAGAAGGAAACTTTAGGAAAAAATCTGAAACCGAATCAAATTTATGCTTGGGTTGGGAGACCAAAACTTTAGGAGAAAATCTGACAAGTGCATCGAATTTTAGTTTTAGTTAGGAGACGGAAAATTTAAGAGAAAATCTGACAAGTGCATCGAATTTTTGTTTTGTTTGGGAGACCAAAACTTTAGGAGAAAATCTGACAAGTGCATCGAATTTTTGTTTTGTTTGGGAGACGGAAAATTTAAGAGAAAATCTGATGTTTTGTTTGTGAGACGGAAAATTTAAGAGAAAATCTGGCAACCGAATCAAATTTTTGTTTTAGTTAGGAGACGGAAACTTTAGGAAAAAATCTGGCAACCAAATCAAATTTTTGTTTTGTTTGGGAGAACAACACCCTAGGAGAAAATTTTACAAGTAAATCGAATTTTAGTTCTAGTTAGGATACGGAAACTCTAGGAGAAAATCTGACAAGTGCATCGAATTTTTGTTTTGTTTGGGAGAACAACACCCTAGGAGAAAATTTTACAAGTAAATCGGATTTTTGTTTTGGTTGAGAGACGGAAACTCTAGGAGAAAATTTTACAAGTAAATCGGATTTTTGTTTTGGTTGAGAGACGGAAAATTTAAGAGAAAATCTGATGTTTTGTTTGTGAGACGGAAAATTGAGGAAAAAATCTGGCAACCGAATCAAATTTTTGTTTTAGTTAGGAGACGGAAACTTTAGGGAAAAATCTGACAAGTGAATCAAATTTTTGTTTTGTTTGGGAGAACAACACCCTAGGAGAAAATTTGGCAACCGAATCGAATTTTAGTTTTAGTTAGGAGACGGAAACTCTAGGAGAAAATCTGACAAGTGCATCGAATTTTTGTTTTGTTTGGGAGACGGAAACTCTAGGAGAAAATCTGATGTTTTGTTTGTGAGACGGAAAATTTAAGAGAAAATTTTACAAGTAAATCGAATTTTAGTTCTAGTTAGGATACGGAAACTCTAGGAGAAAATCTGGCAACCAAATCAAATTTATGTTTGGGTTGTGAGACGGAAACTTTAGGAAAAAATCTGACAAGTGAATTGAATTTTTGTTTTAGTTAGGAGACGGAAACTCTAGGGAAAAATCTGACAAGTGAATCAAATTTTTGTTTTGTTTGGGAGAACAACACCCTAGGAA